>JAIPFN010000196.1 GCA_021736615.1 Phycisphaerae bacterium
CTTGCTGGTTAAGACGGCGTATCTGCTCAAGGAACGGCCGGACGTGCGTACGGAGCTTAGCAATAGATTCAAGTATCTGCTTGTCGATGAGTATCAGGACACCAACCATGCCCAGTACCAGATCGCAAAGGGGCTTGCCCTCGCACACGGCAATCTGTTTGTTACCGGCGATCCGGACCAGTCGATCTATCGCTGGCGCGGTGCAGACATTGCCAATATCATGGCGTTCGAAAAGGACTGGCCGGACGCGAAGGTCGTTAAGCTCGAAGAGAATTTCCGCAGCACGCCGAATATTCTGGAAGTCGCCGACAAGGTGATCGCTAATAATACCCAGCGTAAGGAAAAGCGCCTTATCGCGACGCTGCCGGCGGGGTCGGATATTGAGATCAAGTCTTGCAGCGACGAAAGGGATGAAGGGTATGTTGTCGCCGAAAGAGCGAGGCAGCTTATCGATGACGGCTGCGATCCGAACGAGATAGCGGTTTTCTATCGCGTTAATTCCATGAGCCGGGCGATTGAGGAAGCGTTTGTGCGTGAAAAAATACCTTACCAGGTTGTTCGCGGCGTCGAGTTTTATGCACGTGCCGAGATTCGCAACATACTTAGCTATCTGAAAATCATCGCAAATCCCAATGACGATATTTCGCTGCTTCGTGCGGTAGGTACGCATTCGCGCGGCATCGGCAAGTCGACGCTTGAAAGGGCCGGGATATACGCTGCGGAAAATATGATGAGTTTGTTCGGTGCGTTCCAAAGGGCCGGCCGGATCGAAACTGTCGGCGGGGCCGCTCGCGGAAAGATGCAGTCGTTTGCGTTTATGATAGGTAAATTCGCCGAAGAGGCGACCGGGGCAGTTGCGCCGCTGATGCAGACGGTATTCGAGGAGACCGGCTTGCGGGACGTTATGAAAAGCGCAGGCGAAAAACAACTTACGGCGATTGAAAATATAAACGAGTTGATCAACTCGGCGGCGAGATATGACTCCGAGGCCGAAGACCCGTCGCTTACGGACTATTTGCAGTCTATCGCCCTTTACAGCGATACGGATGCTTATGATGCCGAAGCGGGCACGGTTTCGCTTATGACGCTTCATGCGGCTAAGGGTTTGGAGTTTAACGATGTATTTCTTATCGGCGCAGAGGAAGGTTTGCTGCCGCATGAGCGGAGTCTGAATGGCGACGATGAGGAGTTGCAGGAAGAGCGGCGACTTTTCTTTGTCGGGATAACCCGTGCGAAAAAGAATCTGCTGGTGACCTTTGCAAGGCATCGGACGGTGTTCGGACAGTCGCAGAGGAAAACGCCGTCGCAGTTTTTGTATGAGACGGGGATAAGCTTCCAGGAAGACGATCCGACGAGAAGTTTTGGGGTCGATACTGTTAATATTGACGATTTCTTCGGCGGGTCACAAGAAAAACCCAAGGGCAATGGTTTTGCTGTCAACGAGGTTGTCGTGCATAAGAAATTCGGCATGGGCAGAGTTAAGGAATACCATGATCTCGGTGCCAACAGCATTGTCGTGGTTAGCTTTACTTCGGGGGTGACTAAGAGTTTGATGGCGGCTTATGCCAATCTTGAACGAATTAGCTGACTCAAACCGGCCTGTCGGCCAGTTTGAAATTACGAATTACGAATTGAGGATTCGGCCTAGCGGCCGAGACATTTTTATGAAAGATTTTTTGCGTGAGATCGTTTTGGCAGCCGGGGCTGTTAGCCTTGAGTATCGCGGGCGGCTTGAGGGTATTGCGGTCAGTCACAAGTCTCGTAAGGATATTGTTACCGAGGCCGATGTTGCCGTCGAGAATTATCTTGTGGGGCGGACCAATGAGCGGTATCCGGATCACGCGATACTCGGCGAGGAAAGCGGCAGCCATGAGGGCAGCAGCGGCTGGCGGTGGATAATCGATCCTATCGACGGGACGGGTTCTTTTGTGCGTGGGCAGGCTTTTTATTCGATCTCGGTGTGGGTCGAAAAAGACGGCGAGTTTGTCCTCGGTGCGGTTTATGCTCCTGTGCTGGATGAACTTTTTACAGCCGAAAAGGGCGGCGGGGCATTTTTAAACGGTCAGCCTATCAGCGTATCTAAGGAAGTTGACCTTGACCTGTGTCTTATGGCGACCGGGTTTGCGTGCATGCGGTACGATAATGAGCGTAACAACATCGCTTATTTTAATAAAGTCATGCCGAAGATCGCCGATATTCGTCGTTGCGGTTCGGCGGCTTTGGATATGTGCTATGTCGCGTGCGGACGAGTCGACGGGTTCTGGGAACTGGAGCTGAATATCTATGACCTTGCCGCCGGCGTATTGATCGCCGAAGAGGCCGGGGCGAAAATTAGCGATTTTTCGGGAAATCAGGTCAGTGATTATAAGGAAATTGTTTGTACAAATGGGCTTGTGCATGAAGGACTTGTTGGTATACTGTCAGATTGAAAATATCAATCTGCTAATTTTGGGAATTGTGTTATGGAAGAAAAGAAAACTTTAGTATGGAAGATTCGGACGGTTAAGGATTATCCCGATGCTCATAACCATGTCTTTGTCGGTTTAGTTAAGGGGATAACCGATAATTACGTTCGGCTCAATTGCAAGACTTTTCATTACGGCAGACGTGTCAATTCGCTGAAGGACATTCGCGAAGGCGCGTGTGAATTGCGTATTATACCATGGAGCCGTATCGAGGTTATCAACGAACTTCCGGTCGATTTTGACATTGAGCAATCAAAGCTAATTGTCGATAAAAGCGGGGCGACGACCCTTTGCAGCGGCAAATATGTATGTGTGATATCTTCTTCGCTCGGCGAGAGATATTAGATTAGCAATTAGCGATTAGTTTAGAAAAATCCCTTTGGTGGGAGTTTTTTTCTGAAGACCGGATTGAATACTATGAATCTCCATAGTTATTACCGCTTTTGTAACTTTTTGTATGACAGGCAGTTAGGGGGCGATTTGTCGAGTACTTGAAGGAGGTTGGGAGCAGATGTCAATGGCTTCTGACTTTTTTTTCATTTTCTTAAAGCAAATCTGAACTTTGCCGTTATAATGCACGCGCATATAGCCATCGGGACTAAGAATTAGAATTGATTGAAAGGAATTTTTGTATGACGTTAGATCAAAAATTGGATATGACATTTAAGATTGTTGGCGGGCTTGGTATTTTTCTTCTTGGTATGAAGAGCATGTCCGAAGGTATGCAGGCCGTTGCCGGCGATAAACTTCGTCGCATGATCAATGCTGTAACCAATAATCGTTTACTTGCTTGCGGTGTTGGGACTGGAATAACCTGTCTCGTCCAGTCCAGTTCAGTGACAACGGTTATGGTCGTTGGTATGGTTAACGCCGGACTTATGACGCTGGTTCAGGCTATTGGTGTCATCCTCGGTGCCAATATTGGTACGACGATTACCGGTTGGATTCTCGTTTTGAAGGTTGGCAAGTACGGCTTGCCGCTCATTGGTGTTGCCGCGATTTTCTATCTTTTCAGTAAGAGGGATCGCATCCGTTTTACGGCTTCGATTTTCCTTGGTCTTGGAATGGTCTTTTTCGGTCTTCAACTTATGAAGCATGGGTTTGCACCTCTTAAGGATATGCCTGAATTTATTGAATGGTTCAAGCGTTTTGAACCCACTAATTACCTTGGTGTTATGAAATGCTGTCTCGTCGGAGCGATTCTAACTGCTATCGTTCAGTCATCATCTGCGACGCTTGGTATTACTATCGGTCTTGTATTTACTGGAGTGATCAGTTTTCATACAGGAGCTGCGCTGGTCCTTGGCGAAAATATCGGTACTACAATAACGGCATATCTTGCATCGCTTGGTACCAGTAACAATGCAAAACGTGCCGCTTATGCTCATATGCTGATCAATGTGATAGGTGTTTTAGTGGTCACAGCGTTTTTCTGGCAGTATATGGCTATCATAGAGCACATATTTGGTGATATGAGTGTTACGGGCACCGATGAAAAGGGTGAAGTGGGACTTGTTGTCGCGGTTAAGGCTATCGCGGCGACTCATACGGGGTTTAATGTTATCAACGCGATGTTCTTTTTGCCTACTATCGGTTTACTTGCCAAACTGCTTTACAAGATCGTTCCGGAAGTACCGGAAATTTCGCACCTTACTTTCCTGGATGTTCGGATGCTCGATACTCCTGCTCTTAGCATTCAGCAGTCTGCCAGGGAAATCGTTAAAATGGGTGAGTCTGTCAGTGAGATGCTTCCGGATCTTCGCGAAATAATCGCGACACAGAAGCGTAATCCCAAAATTGAAGAAAGGTTGTTTGAAATTGAAGACAAGCTTGACTTTGTGCAGAAGGAGATCGTAGAGTTTCTCAGTAATATGATGAGCGGTAATATTTCGCATGAGGTTATGGATATCAGTCGCCATCAGCTTCGCTTTGCCGATGAGTATGAGTCTATCAGCGATTATGTTACTATTATCCTGAAACTGAACCTTAAGATACATGATATCGATCAGAAAATGTCGGAAGAAGGGCTTGCTGATATTCTCGCGCTGCATGACAGCGTCAGTAATTATGTCAATATGGTTAATAAGGCTGTAGCTAATAATAATACCGATATTTTGCTCAGGGCACGCAGCAGAGGCCAGGAGATAACGGTTATGATGAAAGAATGCCGGGCGAAACATCTTCAACGGGTGGGAACTGACTTGACTACTCCGCTTAAGAGCCTGATCTATACCGATATGCTCAATGCCTACAGAAGGATAAAAGACCACGCATTAAACATCGCAGAAGTCCTCGCAGGAGAAAAGTAATTCGGAACTTGCGAATACTTGTCAGATAGTATGGGTGAAAGAAATATTATTACCCATACTATCTGGCTTTTCCACTGCTTCGACCAGGGTTTTTGCTCCAGTTTTCCCATTATTAATCTCTGTCATTAAGCGGTTATAATCGGGCATTTAACTTTTCTAAAGATAAGCTTTTGGCTTAAAAGCCCATTTGCGGCAGTTTATGAGGATAAGTTTGAAATTCCTGTTTTAATTGACCAATTGGTGAGTTTTCGCTGATTTTTTTAAATCCTTGACATATCATGTTGATTTTAGTAATATGTAATCGTGTATATTTGTATATAAGCGAATTTTTTTTGGGATTTACTGCAGATGTCTAAAAAGCGATTTTGTTTTGTGATTATTGTCCTGGCAGTTGTTTTTTGTTTTAATTCGGTGGTTTTGGCTGCTGACACTCGTGAGATCAATGTGGTTTTTGGAAAAGCCAAGTCGGCAGGCGGTGCTCTTAATGGCGGCGATAAGAAAGTTATCGGCGATTTTGTCTCTAAGTCCATAGAAGAGATGATCATTGCTCCGGATTATAAAGGGATGGCCGGTATCCGCGGTGAGATCGTTTCCCGGTCCGTTAGTAAAAAGCCGAGCCAGTATTCAATGGCTTTTGCAGCGTCGGTGGAAAAAGCCGTTAAACCGGCATTGGCCGAGGTTGCCCGGCTGAGCGATAAATCGCGCATGCTGCAGTTGAAACTTAACCTGCTGATACTTCTTGCACAGGTTGAAAGTATGGAACTTGCCCCCGTCGGCATGTCCATGTTTGACGACGAAAACGCCGCGGTAAGGTATTGGGCGGTCAATTCTGTCGCAAACAGCGAGATAGCCAACCAGCTGAAATCCAAAGTGACAGGCGATGAGAAACTGGCCGGGCAGATCATTTCGAGATTCGATAAGATGGTCGACGACAGGACCCTTCCTGAGATACTCAACCTTATAGTCGGTTTTGCCGATGCTCTGGATACCCCGCAAGCCGACGCCTTGCTTGTTCGTATTGCCGATATTCGTATCAAGTCCTATGCCGCGTGGAAAGTGAAATTTGAGCTTATGGACGCCGACTTGCTTAACTCTCTTGCCCGAAGTATCAAAGAAAACAAAACGGGCAGCGAAGGGGAAATAGCGGAAATCGCAAGACGTTTCGGCCAGTTGTATTCTTATGCGATACAGCGTTATATTAGTGGTTTCGATACACTTCAGGCTCCCCAGAAGGATCAACTTGCCTTCGTACTTGCCGATGTCGAGCAAAGCTCAATCTCAAAATTGCTTGGTCGGCCCCAGAACGTTATTAAGCAATGCGTAAGCAATTCCAGCCAGCGTTCTCTCGAAACCCTCGGCAATGAGCATGATTCGCTGCTAGGAAAGGCTTCAGGGCCGGGCCTGTTGGGATATGAGTTGAAATATGATTACGGCCAGCTGGGCGGCAAACCGATGACCGCTCCAATGCGGCTTACGCCGCCGGACATTAGTCTTTAGCTGTTAGCTTTTAGGGGCTGTTGCCCAAATACGAAATCCGAATATCAAAATTCGAAACAAATTCAAAATATAAATTTCAAAAATCCAAAACCCCATTTGGGCGTCACCAGAACGTTTTTCCAAAGCATATCTATCGGTTTCAAGACGCAAGGCAGCTCAACGACCGCGTGTCGAATCCTGTCGGCAGCGGGCCGTATATCTTTGACAAATGGGATGTTGGAAGGGAGGTGTCGCTTCGGCGAAACAATAATTACTGGGGGTCTAAGCCTAAACTTGAAAAAAACGTTTACCGTTTTATTTCTAACGATGCTGCGCGTGTGCAGGCTTTGCGTGCCGGTGATATAGATATGATCCTTCCTTCGCCGCATCATTCCAGCAGGTACCCGCATGAATTTTCCGGCGGCCAGCGGCAGCGGATAGGTATCGCAAGAGCACTTGCATTAAATCCGAAGTTTATCGTATGCGACGAAGCGGTCAGTGCTTTGGACGTCTCAATTCAGTCGCAGATCATTAACCTGCTGCAGGACTTGCAGGACGAGTTGGGCCTGACGTACCTTTTTATCGCTCACGACCTCGCCGTCGTCGAGCATATCAGCGATTATGTCGCCGTGATGTATCTTGGCAAAATTGTTGAGTATACTTCCAGCAAAGAACTTTACAAAAACCCGCTGCACCCGTATACTCAGGCCTTGATGAGTGCGATTCCCAGGCCAGACCCGCATCACAGGCAGCAGCGGATAGTTCTGGGCGGCGAGGTTCCAAGCCCGTCGAATCCGCCGGGCGGCTGTCCGTTCCATCCGAGATGTCCGATGGCAGAACGCCGATGCACCGGGGAAATACAGCAATTAAAGCAGCAGGATGGCGTCGCCGAGCATATCGTCGCATGCTGGAAATGCAGCGAATGGAAATAAGTGGGTGTTGAAAAACCCTGTAACGCTGGCTTCCAGCCGGCTTCACTGTGCTTAACGGCTTAAAAAAGGCCCTATGATGGCATATAAATTACGAAAGAATACAAATTGGAAGATTTGAAAATTATTGATATTACCGTCGAAGGAGACATTTCTTTTGTCTCTTTTCTTGTGCCTTCGATTTCGGCGGCTGGCGATGTTGAAGTTATGGCTGAGGCCCTCAGGGGGTTTGTTCTTGACAAACGCCCCGAAAAAGTTATTGTTGATTTCTCCGGGCTGAAGTTTTTCTCTTCGCAGGTGCTCGGGCTTCTCGTGGAAGTATGGAAAAAGCTCAAAGAGTATGGCGGCAGTGTGGTGATTTCCGGCATCAATCCGGAGCTTGGCCGGGTTTTCAAGATAACAAATCTTGACACCCTGTTCGATTTTTACCCGGATAACGATTCGGCGGTAGAGGCTTTAGGACGCAAAGAGTAAAGCGTGCCGTGCTGTTGGCTTCCAGCCAACAGCAAATAAACTTGCTCATAGCTTAACCATTACAATTACAGAGTTTGCATGGTCTGTTTTTTTATATAATAGTTTCCGCCGAAGGCGGTTTCCTTCATTATACATTATAAAATATACATTATTCATTTCAAACTGGTCAGTTTGAGCAGAAAGGATTTTTTTGATGCATGTTGAAACACAATTTTCGATTTTCTTGATTAATAAACCCGGTGTGCTTGGTAATCTGCTTGATGAACTCGGCAAGGCAAAGATAAACATTCTCGCTCTTACAGTGATGGATTCGGTAGAGCATGGCGTTTTGCGGGTTGTAGGCGGCTCCGCCGAGAAGATACGCAAGCTCCTTGCCGCCGAGAATGTTACCTTTAATGAGACTGAAGTTCTGTGTGTCAATTTGCCCAACAAGGTCGGTGCATTCGCCGACATCGCCCGCAAACTCGCAGATGCCCACATAAACGTAGCTTACGCATACTGTACCGCAGGTGCCAGAGGCGGCAGGACAACCGGAATTCTGAAAGTCGCCAGCGTAAACAAAGCCATCAAAGTACTAAAAGGAAATACTAAGACAACAAAAGAATCTGCAATGAAAATAGTAAAGCGAACCGCCTCCCGAAAAAAATAAAACCAAAATCCCACGTTACGACCCTTCGGGTCTTTTTGGTAAGATAGATAAAATTGGACAAGTAAAAACAAAGACTCCTGGTAAAAACAAAGACCCCAGGGGTATTTTAGTTATCCTCGCAAATTCCGTCGCACGCTGGACGCTGTCCGCCGCACGTGAATTAGGTATTAAAGCCGGATTTCCCCATAAAAAGAGAAGTCTTGATAGTTCAGGATGGATTTGGTAAAATATTGACATCGAAAAACTTAATTATTTTTGCAAACGTTATATGGAAAATCCCAAGCAGTTGAATATGAAAAATGATGTGAATATTAACACAGAAAATGCGACTTGTTCATCACTTTTTACGCATAATGCGTCTAATCCCGCGGTTTTCTGGGCATCGGGTGATGGTCCCTATGATAATACGCGTAAGGCCATGTCAAATATCGACCTGTCACCGGCAAAAGGCAAGCTTGTTCTGCTCAAGCCCAATGCCGGGCGAGTCGCAACTTTTGAATCCGGCGCGACTACGCATCCGCAGGTTGTAGCCGCTGCGATCGATGCTTTCAGAGAAGCCGGTGCCGACGTTGCCGTTGGCGAAAGCCCTATTACCGGTGTCAAGGCGTTGGATGCGTTTGAAAGCTCCGGGATCGCGGAGATCGCAAGACAGCGTAATTGTCCCTTGATCGATATGGATGTTCAGCCGTTCGTGCCTATTGAGGTTCCGGACGGTATTGCAATAAAATCGCTTAAACTCTGCAAAGAGGTCACCGAGTACGATATTGTTGTTTCGATCCCGGTTATGAAGACGCATATGCATACCGGCATTACTCTGTCGGTTAAGAATATGAAAGGCTGCTTGTGGCGCCGTTCGAAAGTCGATCTTCACATGCTGCCGAAAATTGACGGTATTGACGAAAAACCTCTCGACATAGCCATTGCCGACATGGCATCGGTTCTGCGTCCTCATCTTTCAATTATCGACGGTACTATCGGGATGGAGGGGCTTGGTCCCGGTGCCGGAACACCTAAACCTTTTGGCGTGGTCGTTGTCGGCGTCGATGCTTTTGCAGCCGATTCAATTGCATGCGAACTGATGGGTATATCCGCCGGTGACATTCCGTATTTGAAGATGGCAGCCGATAGAGGGTATGGCGTAATTGATCTTGACAGGATAAGTGTATCGCCGCCAAACTGGCAAGACGTTATAAGCCCCTTTATGCTTTCGCCGAATACACTTACGCTGGAATTTCCGGGCTTTACTATTCTGGATCAGCAGTCATGCAGCGCTTGCCAGTCGACATTATTGGTGTTTCTAAGACAGCATGGACAGCAACTGCTTGACGAGCGTAAAGACGATAAAGATATAACAATCGCCATCGGCAAAGGCCATATCGAGTTGCCGGAAGGTACTTTATGCGTTGGCAACTGCACCGCCAAACACAAAAAAAACAGACCATTCGTTCCCGGATGCCCGCCGGTATCCAGTGAGATTATGAATGAGTATTTCAGGAATATGAAAAAATAACCTGGATACGCAAGCTTAAAATGTAGTGTAATTTTTTTGCTGGCATAGGGTTATGTTTTTTTGGTAAACATTCACACAGAAACAGACCCACTAATAGACGCGAATAAGCACTAATAAATGGCAAGTTGCACATTTGTACTACAATCTTTCAACTTCTTGTTTTTTATGCGCGTTTTTTAATAATAACTTTAGCAATTCTTTGTCTAACAACAAGTTGCATTTAAACTTCCACACCGCCAACTTCTGCCTTTTTTTTCTTTTTTTTAAAAAATCCTTCTTCTTTTCTTCATGAACTTCATGGTCTTCATGGTTATTAATCATCCGTGTAATCGGCGTAATCCGCGGATTAATTCTTTTTATATCTTTTCATTAGTGTCGATATGGAGGATTTTTTTACTATCCGGATGCTCGTCTTTGATGCGTTCTGGTTGTTATCTTTTTCTATTTTATGGAAATAAAACCGCGGGCACTAGAGCATTTAAACTTTTTATGTATAGGCTTAGGCCGTCGTGAGGACTTTGGCCAGCAAGGCAGAAAACGCAGGTAATGTTATTCATTGCCGAGTATTTCTAACGCCGCTGGTCAAAGCCGCAACAGGCATAAGCCATACACTAAAAATTTAATTGCTCTAAGGCCCGCAGTTTATTGAAATCTGATAATTGGCTAGCCGATAGCGTCTTTGCCTTTTTCGCCAGTGCGAACACGGATACAGTCGGCAAGGTCGAGAACAAATATTTTGCCGTCTCCGATTTCGCCAGTGCGGGCACCGGCGATGATCGCATCGATAGTTTTGTCGAGAAAATCATCATTGACAGCGATCTCGATGCGAACCTTCTTAAGAAGATTTACATCGAACTGAACACCGCGATAACTCTCATGATACCCCTTCTGCGCACCGCAACCCAGTGAGTTAGTCACAGACATTTTACCAACGCTTGCCTCGGCGAGGGACTTCTTAACTTCGTCAAGCCGATGCGGCTGAATATAAGCAATAATAAGTTTCATAATCAATTTCCTTTATGCTAATTAGTCTCGGCCAAAGGCCGAATCCATAATTCGTAATTTTTAATTCGTAATTCGTAATTACTTTTCATGGGTGTAATTGAAAATTACATCTATGAAAAGATCTGGAATCCGCCATAAGACTCCATACCATGCTCGCAAATATCCAGACCCCGCAGTTCTTC
>JAIPFN010000197.1 GCA_021736615.1 Phycisphaerae bacterium
ATGGCTTGTTTGGCACTGATGGCACAGGGGACGGGGAATACTGAGACGATGGCGGCGGTCAGGAAGTATCTTGACAAGCGGATTCAGAGCAGCATCAATGACGCGAGGTGGAACTGGGGGCTGGCGTTTTCAGGAATTGCGATGGCCGAGTATCAGATTATGACCGGTGATGAGAAGTATCGGGATTACATGCTTGCGATAAACGATCAGTTCAAGAGAAACGGAACGCGGTTCAAAAATTATACATACGGCCATGTCGGTCTTGCCGAGGGCAATCTTGGGTATGGTTCCATGAAAGGCAGCACGAACCTTGTTCTGCTTAGCTGGGCGATGATGGAAAAGGCGGGGCTACCGATTCACGCCGAAGCAATGGAAAAGACACTTGTCGAAATGGATATGGCAGGGTGTGACGGCTATGGGTGGTCCAAAACGGCCGATCCGGTTGGCGGTTTCGATGCGGCTGTTGTTGTGTCGAGATTCGGTGATCTGCACAGCAATATCGAAGACCTGTGGTTCGTGGCACGTACGGCTGGTTTTCCGCATGGCAATTCGGCGCTTTTGCACAGGATTCGTCCGTGGCAGAGCTACTCGCCGACGTATGTGACGTATCTTACAAACAGGATGGCACGGTGCAGGAATGTTATGGTTACCGGACACGGTTCGGGTATGCTGCACGGATGGAGCACGTTTATGGCGTTGTGCATGGCGTCTAACAGGGGTGTGACAGAGCCGCTGCGGTTGACGCTGGATTACAACAAGCGATTACTCAACAGCGCCCGGTGTTATGACGGGGGTTTCTATACGCAGCAGCAACGCGATGCTCACGGGGGCGATCTTCGCAACGGCAGCCGTACGACTGCGACGGCTTTGTGGCTGACAGTTCTTTCGGCACCGGATAAGAAATTGCGTTTGATGGGGGCGATGGATGATCCCGGTGCTCCTACCGTCTTTGCAGGTGTTGAAACGATGACGTGGTCGGGCGGAGATGTGCAGCTTGAGCCGGTGGTCGTTGAAGAGGCGGGTTCGGAATGGACGGAATTGACGTATACGTGGAGAGCTGAGCCGTCTGATGGTGTTGTGTTTACTCCGAATGACGGGGGCGACGGTTCGACGTCTTCAGTTAAAAATCCTATCGTTACGATAACCAAAGATACTGATGACCCGTCTGTTGTTACTCTGACGCTTGCCGTTAATAATCAGGGAAGGGCAGGGACGCCGGTCGAAGATAGTATGTCGGTTTATGTTTATGACGATGCGTGTCAGATGGTTCGTATCGGGCAGGGTAAGGCGACGGATAATCCGACGGACCTTGATGGGAACTGTATTACTGATCTTGCCGATTTTGCTGAACTGGCAGCGGAATGGCTTGGCGGTGAAGCTTTGCCGGCAGCGATACAGAAAAGATAATTACGAATTACTAATTACGAATTACGAATTGAGGTTTTGCCCTGGCGGGCGAGGCTGATTTATTTTTTGATAATACCATTTAAATTTTTTTGAGATGGGAATTTTTATGACTAAAAAGTTGATAATTATGGCGATCGTGGGATTGGCAGCGGCGGCGGTTAATGCGGCGGTTGTTGGGCAGCTTGGTGTTTTGGATGTCAGCGGTGTAAACCCGGCTACTGGTAAAGTATGGGCGGCGGGGGATCAGTATCGGCTTGTCTTTGTTACTAGCGCGACGACAGATGCTACGTCTACCGATATTACTACATATAACGCGTTTGTGCAGGGTCTGGCCGAAGCGGCGGGGCTTGGCGGCGGGGTGTGGAACGTGATCGGGTCGACCGCGACGGTTGATGCGCGAGACAATACGGGGACCAATCGGTACAATGCATCGCATGTGAGTGTGCCGATTTTCCTGATCGACGGGGTTACCAAAATCGCCGACAACAACGCTGACCTTTGGGATGGCGGCATCGATGCGTTTATCGATATGACCGAAACGGGTACGGGTGGGATTACCGGGTGGGTCTGGACGGGAACGGATCCGGACGGTACGGATACCTCGAGTGTGGGTCAAATGCTTGGCGGGACTCCGAATGTACAGGTCGGCAAGGTTGAAAAAACCAGTGGGTACTGGGTGCGGCATTTTAATACCTCTGCTACTGAGGGCTATCCGGTCTATGCTCTTTCGGAGCCGCTTACGGTGCAGGCGAATTTTCCCAGTGTCGATGCCGGTCACAGCTGGATTACGTGGTCCGGTGAGCCGGTGATATTGGATCCGGTGGTTGTTAATAACGATACTCAAGTTCCGCAGAGAGAGTTGACGATTGTCTGGATCGCCGAGCCTGCAGATGGTGTTTTGATTACTGAAGACGGCAGTGCTGCTGATGACACAACAACTCCGGAAGCAGTAGTTACTATTACCAAAGCGGGCGATACCGACGAAGCTGTTGTCGTTACGCTTATGCTTTCGGTTACTCTTGAGGGTGTGGGGACAGTCAATGATACTATTACAATCGATGTTTATGACAATTCCTGTGAGGCTGTCGAGGCAATGGGTGTTGAAGCGGCATATTCGGCGTCCGATTTTAATAAGGATTGTGTTGTTGACATCAATGATCTTGCAGTAATGGCGGCAGCGTGGCTTGAAGATTATTCGCTATAGAATTTTAATTCATACCTGAATTGGTGCAATAAATGCGGGCTTTGATTCGTTCTGTTTCATTAGAGCAATTAAATTTTTAGCGTATGGCTAGAAAGGGAAAATGAAATATGATGAAAATTAATAATATCAAAACCGTTTTGGTTCTGGCAGCAGCAGCGATAACAGGATTGGCATTTAATGCCGCGGCGAAGGATATGCCCAACGTCATTATCATCCTTGCTGACGATCTTGGTTGTGGTGATATGAGCCTTTACGACGGGTGGATCAAGACGCCTCGAATTGATAAGATGGCCGCTGAGGGTGTCAGGTTTACGGATTTTCATTCCAATAGCTCTGTTTGCAGTCCTACTCGGGCTGCCCTGATGACGGGGCGGTATCAGCAGCGTGTTGGGATCGTCGATGTGATTGCCGGGCATCTGGATACGCCCGGACTTGAGACCACCGAAATAACGATTCCTCGACTTATGAAGCAGAATGGGTACAGGACGGCAATCTTCGGTAAATGGCACCTGGGCGGGGAAGTGAGACAGAATCCGATCAACCATGGATTCGACGAGTTTGTCGGGTTTTTGCCCGGCGCATGCGGTTACCACAAGCATGGCAATTGGATGGAAGGAACAAAAGTCAAGGATCAGGAGGGTTATTCTACCGACATCATCACAAACCGATCTGTCGATTTCATCAAACGCAATAAGGACAATCCGTTCTTTCTGTATGTGGCTCACCAAGCGGTGCACAATCCTTACGAGGTCCCGGATGACTTGACTAAGACTAAAATCAGCGATCGAGTTAAGAATCGTCCCAGGTACAAGGTTATGCTTGAGGAAATGGACAAGGGGGTCGGCCGGATTCTGGATACTCTGAAAGAACTTGATCTCGACGAGAATACTTTCGTGTTTTTCTTTTCCGATAACGGTGACGTACACATGAGTCCTAATGAGCGTCCTTATCGCGGGGGTAAGTTCAGCAACTACGAGGGTGGGCATCGGGTTCCGGCAGCGGCGAGATGGCCGGGCCGCATTAAGGCGGGATGGACAAGCGATGAGCTAATCGTTGGAATGGATCTTCTGCCTACTATTATGGATGTCGTGGGCGTCGACATTTCCAGGGAACGAAAGTTTGACGGGATAAGCGTAAAGAAACACCTGCTTAATCAAGCCGATCTGCCTGATCGAAAGGTATTCTTCGGATACGAACCTAAATTGGGAACGGCTATGCGGGACGGAGATTGGAAAATGCAGACCAAGGGCGATGTGATCGAGTTGTACGATTTGAGTAAGGATATCAAGGAGACAACAAACGTCGCGGATAAGTATCCCAAACGCACAGAAGAAATGAAGGCGGCGATCGGGAAGTGGAAAGTGGAAGTGGGGGGAAAAGCAATTACGAATTACTAATTACTAATTACGAATTGAGGATTCGGCCAAAGGGCCGAGGCTGATTTATTACAAAAGATATGTCATTCGTGTTTTGAAGTCATCGTGTCGCTTGCGCTCCACGTTTCTGTTTTTTTGGTGGGTTGTTTTACGTTTTGCGATAATTAAGAAACCGCCTTCGGCGGAAACTATTTATATTCGCGGGCTGGAAGCCCCCGCTACGGGGTTTGGGGAATTTTCTTGTTTTTTTGGGGGATTGGGGTAATATTAAGCTTTAAGCCTTAAGCTTTAAGCTTTTCGCTGTTTTTTATTCTAATTGAGTTTTTAAGGGGTTTTTTATGGTTCGTTTTGGTTTGGTTTTGTTTAGTGTTGTTCTGATGCTTGTTGGGGGCGGGTGTTTTTCGGCTGTTGCTGGTCCTTCTTCTGCTTCTGATAGTTATATGATTCAATCTGATGGTGATCTGGTTGTTATTTTTGCCGGTGATCTGGCCAGGGTTATCAATATTAAGGGCGGGAATGTTTGGACCGGCAGTCTGGCTGTTGGGGGTGAGGATATTCTGGCGGGGTGCGATGAACTTTCTTTCCGTATTGAAAATGCTTTGCCGAACCGTTGTCCTGTAGGGCTGGATGCTAAAACGGCTGGTTCGGTGACCCAGAAAACTACAGTCTCTAATTCGACCGATGCTCTTGATATTAATCAAGAAGGTGGTTCGGTTTCTGGCGATGAGGTTAAGTGGGAGAACCCAAGGGAATTTGCCGGTAAGAGCTGGGGGGCGGTTTTTAATCTTGTCAATTGTCAGTACTCCAGTCCGGAGGACGGTGTTAAGCAAGTTATTATTCGGGCGCGGGCGATTGACGATTCTATGCTTAAGGGTTTGTCGATAAATATATTTTACCAGGTGTACGAGGGGTATCCGGTTATTCGCAAGTGGGTTGAGGTCAATAATAACAGTTCGAACTGGCTTAAGCTTAGCGATCTGGTTATTGATGATGTTCAGGTTAAAGAGGAATTTCTTAACCGCACTTTTTTGACGCCGTCTGAACGCGGGGCCGTTTCGAGTATTGTCGGGTTTGGCAATTCGGCGGAGACTAAGGGGGCGGTGTTTGCTTCGGAGGTTCCTTCGGCGCTTAGGTCGATTGACGATACTGGTGCGATGGGATATACCAAAGAATATTTCGAGTGGATACTTGGGCCTGCTGAGAGTTTTGTTTCCGAGCCTGTGTTTATTTATGGGTACAGCGGAGATGTGGTTAAGACTGTGTCCGGCAGTTCTACGCCTTTGGACCGTGCTGTTGAAAAGCCATTTAAGAAGTTTCTTAAAGAGCATGTAGGCGTTGCTTCGACCGGGGTTGAGATACCTGCGCCTCTGTGGTGCACATGGACGAATTTTGCTCAAAATGTTACGGATGAAATTATTCGTGAGCAGGCCGACATCGCGGCGAGGGCGGGGTTTGAACTTTTGCAGATCGATGACGGCTGGCAGCGTGGAAGGCTTGGTGCAATTCCGGATACGACCAAGTTCCCTGACTTTTTGTCGACTTGTGAGTATGTTCGTTCCAAGGGGATTGGAGTGGGGTTGTGGGTGTCTTGTTTCAGGCAGGCTGATTCGGATGATATTAAGGCTTTGCCGGATGCTCCAAGTGTGCCGGAGATACGGCGGCATAAAGGTGTGGCTATGAGTTTTTCCAGTCCGTGGAGTAAGTACTACGGCAATCAGTTGGTTTATCTGCATGACTATTATGGTGCGACATATTTTAAGCAGGATTTTACGAATATCAAATTTGGAGATTTCGCCAAAGGTCATTACAGCAGAAGTAAGAAGGAGTCTTTGCTGAGGGGGTTGCGTGGTTTGTTTGAGTCGCAGGATATTTTGCGGGCCCAGGCACCGGAGGTGGCTAACCAGTTGACCCACGAGATTTATTGGGGAACGCCGGGAGTTCCGTGCGATCTGGCTATACTGAAACACGCTGCTCTATATCACATTCCTCCCAACGATTACAGCGGGGTGGGTCAATGGAAGCAAAGAGCGGGAGCTACCGACTGGTGGGATAAGGTCGATCCGAAAGAGCAGTCTGCAAAGCTGCTGAAGGGGTGCTTTAATTCGAGGAACCGGTTTTACCTGCACAGGGGATTGCCGCTTGAGTGTATAGAATACTATGGCGCGTCGACGGTTAACGTGAAAGGCAGTTTGACCGGAGAAATCCAGGACAGGCAGGTTTGCAGCTGGCTGATGGGGGCTCCGACGGTATTCGCCGGAGACATGGCGTCTCTGACGGAAGATAATATTAAAAGGTATCACGATAGATTTGATATTGTTAAGAGGCTTGAAAGTCAGTACGGTATCTATCGCAATTTCCAGTACAGCGGCGTGCCCGCTCCGACAGACAGTGACTGGCACTGGTGGGGTAAACTCAATGAAAATGGCGAAGGTGCGGTTGTTGTAATCAGAGGTGACGGCGGGGAAGAAAAACGTGCGGTGAATATTCCTTGGGTTGCTGCTGAAAAGAGTTATACGGTGACGGCATTGTTTGGTGGAAAAGAACTGGGGACCTTCAAAGGCTCAGACTTAATAAAAGGTAAGTTGGAAATCGCGTTGCCTAAGTCTGGGCAGGAAATATTGGAAGTAAAGAGAAAATAGAATATAAATGAAAGACGCCATTTATGTTAACAAAACAAACTCGGCGAGAGTTTCTTAAAACTTTTGGAATCGTTTCTTTTTCGATTGCCGCTGGGCTTGGATGTTCGGAGGACAGAAGAAAGTTTTCTGAAAAACCTGATTCATCTAAACCTAACATCATATTGATTATGGCAGACGATCTTGGGTATGCGGGGCTGGGGTGTTATGGGCAGAAGCTTATTGACACACCTCGTATCGATCAAATGGCCCGCGAGGGGATGCGTTTCACTGATTTTTACTCAGCGCACACGGTATGTGTGCCTTCCCGGTGCGGTCTGATCACGGGGATGCATCCGGGGCATTCGGCGATTCGTGACAATTATCCGCCGCATGTTGATATTAATCTTGAAAACGGTGGTGGGTATATGAGTGACTTTCCAGATTGGGCCTGGCCTCCCAAGGTTAAGACTTTGGGACGTGTTCTTAAGGATGCAGGGTACAGGACCGGTCAGTTCGGCAAGCTGGAAGCGGGGATTCCAATGGCTAAAGGCAAGATGACCGAACATGGCTGGGATACCTGGATGGGTTTTCGCGGTACAGGGGCGGCGTTTCAGTATTACCCAACCGAATTATGGAAAAACGACGAAAAGATAACTTATGAGGCTAACAAACCGCAGGACGTGCGGCGGCCGGGAATCGTTGGTGATAAAGGCGTTTATTCGGCGGATGTGTTCATGGAGGAAATTTCAAAGTTCATACGAGAAGATCAAGAGAAGCCTTTCTTTTTGTATTTCCCATCGCAGGTGCCTCACGGAAGGTCTCCAAGGGACGGAGATGAGATACAGGTTCCTGATATTGGTGCGTATGCAGATCGCCCATGGACGCATCTGGAAAAGCTCTATGCAGCCATGATGACGCGGTTTGACGATCACGTCGGCCGGATTATCGATTTGCTCAAGGAACAGGGGCTCGATGAAAACACCGTCATCTTCTTTACCAGCGACAATGGCGATGAAAACAGTTATTACAAATACACGGATCGATTTCATGCGACCGGCCCGTTGCGAGGAAAGAAGAGATTTTTATACGAAGGCGGTATTCGCGTTCCGATGATCGTGCGGTGGCCCGGAAAGATCAAGGCGCGTCAAACGAATGACTTGCCGTGGGCGGCATGGGATTTGATGGCTACGTTTGCAGATCTTGCAGATGTCGAGCCCCCGGAACATACTGATGGTATCTCTGTGGTTGCGACTTTACTGGGCCAGAGGGATAAACAGGTGCGGCGCGAGTATCTTTATTGGGAGTATCAACATGGTAAACAGCAGGCCGTGAGAATGGGCCAGTGGAAGGGTATTCGTTTGGGCGGCACAAAAGAGCCTATTGAATTGTATGACATGCGTAAGGACATCGGCGAAAAGAAAAATGTCGCCCAGTTGTATCCAAACGTAGTCAAGAGAATAGATGAAATCATGAAGGAGGCTCGCCAAGGATCGGAGTTTACCAAATACTGGCCTCTGCCAGAACATCGACGTGACGATATCAAACTGGATAACTGGATTTACAAGAAGCTGGACAAGTGGGAAGGCTATTAATTCAAACTGACCTTTCGGTCAGTTTGAAATTATGAATTATGAATTACGAATTACGAATTGAGGTTTCGGCCTTACGGCCGAGGCATTTTTATTAAAAACAAAAACTACGTAACACTTTTAATTGTAATGGGTTACGGCAATGTCCCATTTATTTTCGGTAAGTTTGAGTTATTAATGACGTCAAGAGAACGATTTTTAAAAGTACTAAATGGTGAGATGCCTGACCGGGTTCCTGTTACGCTTTTTATTCAGGATCAGGGGCATTTCTTAGAGCAGATGTGTCCGGATGCGGATCCGCGGGATTATCTTGGGCTGCAGCTTAAGGTTGTTGAGATTCAGAAGCAGCTTGGGGTGGATGTTTTTGTGAGGATGCTTTTTGGGATTAATGATCCGCTTGGGGTTCATTGCGGGGGTTTGAATGTTTCGGTGGAGACAGATGACTGGCGGGTTGAGCAGGAGACGATTGAGAAGGGGACTACGAAGATTACGCGGTCTACGATTACTACGCCGGGCGGGGTGCTTACGCAGGATTTTTCGATTAATCGGCTCAGGGCGGGGACTTTTATGTACGGTTGTACGAAGCATCCTATCAAGACGGTTGACGATCTGGATATTGCGATTAGGTATGAACCGGCTTTTATGACGGAAGAAAAAGCTGAGATGATCAAGGGGAGGGTTAAGACGGTCAAGGAGGCGGTCGGTGATGGTGGGATCGTTGGCAGCTGGACGCCGCATGGGCCTTTTAATAACTGCTCGCTGCTGATCGATCAGGAAATGCTTTACAGCCTGTTTCTTTTAGATTATGATTTTTATGAAAAGCTGATTACGTTCGCTATGAACAGGATTCTTGATTATACCCGGGCTATCGATGAGGCGGGTGTGGATGTTCATTGTGTAGGCGGAAATGTTGGTGGTGGATTTCTTGGGAAAAGATGTTATGATGAATATATACTTGGCTTTGAAAAGAAGTATATTGAGTTTGTGCAGGCTAATGGGACGCCGGCGATGTACCATAACTGCGGGCAGATCATGGAGCTTGTTGAGTCGTACAAGGAGCTTGGGGCCAGGGTGATCGAGCCGTTTTCGCCTGCTCCTTTGGGTGATGCGGATCTGGCGAAAGCGAAGGGTATTGTAAACGGCGATTATGTTATGGTCGGCGGTGTCGACCAGGTTAATGTGCTGCAGAACGGTACGGTTGACGAAGTGAAGCGGGTTACTGAACAAACGATAAAGGCAGGGAAGCCGGGCGGCGGCTTTATTTTGCAGTCGGCTGATTTTCTGGAATATGGGACGCCGATTGAAAATATTGAGGCGTTTGTAGAGACGGCAATGCGATTTGCAGATTATTAAAGAGTTACAACCGAAAAAGGTGTGAAAGAAAAGGTGTGAAGGGTTTGAAAAGTTTGAAAAGTGTGAAAAGTGAACTTTTAATTGCAGGGAAGATAATTATGGCAGATGTAAAGTATAAGTTCAACATGAGGTATTTGCTTGGTGTTTCGCTGGTGTCGGCTTTGGGGGGGCTTTTGTTTGGTTATGACCTTGTGGTTATCGGCGGGGCTAAGGAATTCTACGAGCTGGTTTATGATTTGAGCGGTCCGGCGATAAAGGGATGGGCAGTGAGCAGTTGTATCGTAGGGTGTATTATTGGTTCGATGGGTGTCGGTAAGCCTGCCGATATGTTCGGCAGGAAGAAGATGCTGTCGATCTCGGCTGTTCTATTTTTCGTCTCTGCGATCGGCTCGGGGTATGCTCCGACATTTCCGGAGTTCATCATCTATCGCCTACTCGGGGGAATTGGTATGGGTATGGCGTCGACGGTTTCACCGATGTATATTGCCGAGGTGTCTCCGGAGAAGATCCGGGGCAGGCTTGTCTCTATCCAGCAGCTCAATATCGTTGTCGGTATTCTGCTGGCTCAATTGATCAATTATCTGATCCTTATTTCCCATCCTATTGCTGAAGGCGTTTCCGGGGCTGCTTTGCTTGATACGTGGAACGGACAGACTGGTTGGCGGTGGATGTTCGCTGCAGAAGGTATCTGGGCGTTTTTGTTTTTTGTATGTCTTTTCTTTGTGCCTAACAGCCCAAGGTGGCTTTGCAGGGTTGAAAAGTATGACAAGGCCAAGGGCGTTCTTGGTAAAATCGGCGGCAATGATTATGCCGAGACCTGTCTTGCAGATATTAAGGACACACTCAAAGGCAGCCACCACATCAATGAATTAGCTGAACTCGTCAAGCCAAAAATGTCGAAGATACTTGCCATTGGAGTCTTTGTTGCCGTCTTTTCTCAATGGTGCGGCATTAATGTTATATTCAATTATGCTCATGACATTTTCAAAGCGGCCGGATATAATGTAAACGGTGTGCTTTTCAATCTGTTGATCGTAGGTATTACTAACTTCCTTTTCACCATCGTTGCGATGGCGACCATCGATAAGCTTGGACGTAAATTGCTCATATTATTGGGTGCGATTACACTGGGTAGTTCTTTTACTGTACTAGGTGTCTTTTTTCATATGCAAAGCCAGGGTATTCACGTTTTGGCGCTGGTACTGTTGTCTATCGCGTTTTTCGCATCGACTATCGGACCGGTTTCATGGGTTCTTATTTCGGAGATATTTCCGAACCGCATCCGCGGACTTGCTACGTCTATCGCGGTATTGTCTTTGTGGGTCGCCAACTTTGTCTTGACTTATACGTTTCCAACTTTGTTTTCGCGTTTCGGTTTTGCCAAAACATTCTGGTTATATGCAGGTATCAGTTTTGTCTCAGCAGCGTTCATCTATTTCTTCG
>JAIPFN010000198.1 GCA_021736615.1 Phycisphaerae bacterium
CGGTGAGATCACTATCTGGGTTAACAGCCTTACTATGCTTAGCAAGAGTTTGCTTCAGCCGCCGGAGAAATTTCACGGGCTTACCGATGTTGATATGCGGTACAGGCAGAGGTATGTTGATCTCTGGGCGAATCCGGAGGTTATGGGGACATTCAAGAAACGCAGTGCTATGATCGCGACTATTCGGCGGTTGCTTACTGATAAGGATTTCAATGAGGTTGAGACTCCTATGATGCAGTCTATCGCCGGCGGGGCGGCAGCGAAGCCTTTTATTACTCATCACAATGCTTTGGATATGCAATTGTTTCTGCGGATCGCGCCGGAGCTTTTCCTGAAACGGCTTTTGGTCGGCGGGATGGAAAAGGTTTTCGAGATCAACCGCAATTTCCGTAACGAGGGGCTTAGCACAAGGCATAATCCTGAGTTTACGATGATGGAGCTTTACCAGGCGTATGCCGATTACAATGTTATGATGGATATTACCGAAGAGATCACGTGCACGCTGATTGAAGAGCATTGCGAAGGCGAACAAATTGAGTTTGGTGAGATGACGGTTAACTATGCACGGCCTTGGCGGAGGGCGAAGTATGCCGATCTGCTGAAGGAACATGCCGGGTGTGATATTGATGATATTGCCGCTGTTCGGGCCAAGGCGAGAGAGCTTGGGTTTAAAGAGGCGGATATGGATGACGCGGTCGTGATCAATGAGGTTTTCGAAGAGACGGTAGAGGATAATTTGATCGATCCTACGTTTGTTATCGATTACCCGGCGGCGCTTTGTCCGTTGACCAGGCGGAGCAAGAGCGATCCGAATTATGCCGAGCGGTTTGAGCTGTTTATTGCCAAGATGGAGATCGCCAACGCTTATACCGAGCTTAATGACCCGGCTGTGCAGGAAGCGAACTTTAAAGAACAACTTCGCGGGCAGGATGAGACGATGGCGACGATGGATGAAGATTTTATTAACGCTTTGAAGTATGGTATGCCTCCGGCTGGCGGGCTTGGAGTCGGGATAGATCGGCTTGTTATGCTGCTGACCGGCGAGACGAGTATTCGTGATGTTGTTTTGTTCCCGCTGCTTAAGCCGCTTGGGAATTAATTACGAATTACGAATGACGAATTACGAATTTTGGATTCGCCTTCGGCGATGTTGAATTATATAGGCGAAGCTTGTTTTGTTGGGTTTTGCTTGCGACTTTTGTTGAGGCTATTCTGTTTTCCTTTTTGCCACAGAGGGCACAGAGGACCACAGAGAAAAAAGAGGGATGGTTTTGAGGTTTTTGGCGTTAATTTTGTTTTGGAGTTTGATCGGGGAGCTCGCGCTCCCGCGCTTTTAGGCGTTTTTTTAATGGATTGAAATTAGGACGTTTGCATGAAGCATTTGAGTCTTTTTCTTTGTTTTAAATATCTTTGCAGGAAGAAGATCGTTCTGCTTAGCATCGCTTCTGTTGCGATGTGCTGCGGGCTGCTTATTGTTGTGTCCAGTCTGTTTTCGGGGTTTATCGATGCTGTCGAGGGCAGTGCGGTCGAGAGTATGGGCGATGTTATTGTCGAGGCTCCGAAGGGGGCGAGGATTCCTGATTATGACGAACTTATCGCAGAACTTGAAAAGCTCGATATTGTAGAGGCGGCGACGGCGGTGCTTTCCAGTAACGGGGGGCTTTTGTTTCTGGGCAAAGGCAATGTCCGGGCGGTTTATCTGTGGGGGATCGAAGTTAACAGGCGGGATAAGGTTGCGCCTTTTTCGAAATATCTTGTGACCGGCGGTACCGATATCGGTGATGATACAGACACCGGGTATGTGGGGATCGGGGTTGTTGCAAAACCGGACGATGTTACCGATGAGTATGACTATGACAAGGTTAGAGAGTTTGTCGGCAGGAAGGTAGCGCTTACGACGGCTGTGAGGGGCAGCAATAAACCTAAACGAATAACTTTTAGTATCGCGGGCATATCCGAGAGCGGTATGTACGAGATCGACAGCAATTTCATATATCTGCCTATCGAAGAACTTACCCAACAGCTTTATCCTGACAAGGGTAAAATCGCAGATATGATAAATATCAAACTGGCTGACGGCGTTGATGACGAGGCGGCGGTTGATTTGATACGCAGCGTGTGGCTTAAGTTCGGCAATGAAAAGGATTTGTACTGGGCGGCGCTTGGTGAAGTTGAGACTTCACGTTCCAAGCAAGCAAGGCTTATCGTAGAGTATCGCAAGCAAATGTGGATGCTGATGGTTATCTTCGGGATCGTAAGCGGCGGGGTTATCCTTCTTATCTTCTGTATATTCTACCTGATCGTAATGACAAAGATCAAAGATATTGCCATTATAAAAAGCTGCGGACTTGGGTCGTCCGGGGTTGCGATTTTGTTTGTGTTCTTCGGACTAGTAGTGGGTGTGGCCGGTTCGGCGCTCGGGATACTGGTCGGGTGGGTGATAACTGTTAATATTAACCTGGTTGAGGCGTGGGTGAGTTCTGCGCTTGGGCTGAAGCTCTGGAAGAGCAGTACTTATATGTTCAGCAGGATACCGGATGTGGTGTACTGGGATTATGTTTACTGGATCGCAGGAGCGGCGATACTGGCGGCGGCGGTGGGAGCGTTGGTTCCTGCAATAGCGGCGTCTAGGGTGCGGCCGGTACGGATACTGCGATATGAATAGCTAGTCAAACTGACCTATTGGCCAGTTTGAAATTACGAATTACTAATTACGAATTACGAATTGAGGATTCTCCTTCGGCGAAACTATTTATTTGTTGGCTTGAAGCCAACATTACGGAAAGGCCGGCAGGATGCCGGCGGTACGGTAGCGGTTTTTTATGTATAAACTTATGTTGGCAACGCGTTATTTTCTTAAGCGTCGGATCAGTGTTCTGGCGATAGCGGCTATTGCGCTTTGTGTTTTTATTGTTGTAGTTGTTATGAGCGTGATGGTCGGGCTTGTCAATGACTTCAAGAACAAGAACCATGATTATTCGGGCGATTGCGTTATCCATAGCCAGTCTATGGTCGGGTTTGCATATTACGAAGATTTTGTGAGCGAGCTGGAAGAGCAGGATTTTATTAGAGGTGTTTCGCCGGTTATCGATGGCTTCGGATTGCTGAGGCGACCAAATACGGATGACAATATCGGCATTCAGATCAGAGGTGTCGATCCGGTTAAGCATTCTGAGGCTACGGGGTTTGGCGAAACATTGTATTTTCACAAAGATAATCCAAAGGATGCTTTTGTAAGCCTTATCAATCCGAATCTTCCCGGATCGGTTATCGGTATTTCGATCATATACCAGAGTGACTCAAATGGTGAATATAACCATTACACTACTCCGCCTGTTGAAGAGTTTGAGATTACGTGTTTTCCGCTTAACGCCAAGGGCGGGCTTGCTAAAGCCGGAGCAGATATTACGAATTCCAAGGCTTTTGCTTACAGTGACGATACGCATAGCGGGCTTGTTAAGGTCGATGGGGGGATGATCTATCTTCCGTTTGCCGAGACGCAGGAGATGTTCGAGATGGGCGGGCAGATCAAACGGATCAATTCGATCCGTATCAAATTTGCCAAAGGTGTAAGCGTCGATAAAGGGACCGCCAGGGTCGCGGCGATGTGGAAGAAGTATGTCGAGCGGAACAAGGATGAGACTTATGCTAATCTGTTTGATAATGTTTCGGTTGAGGACTGGTTCAGGTATAGGCGCGAGATAATCGCTGGCATGCAGAAGGAGCAGACGATGCTTACGATACTCTTTTCGATGCTGGGAGTGATTACGGTGTTCGTTATCTTTGTGGTGTTCTATATGATCATCGGGCATAAGACCAGGGATATTGGGATCATGAAAAGCATTGGTGTTTCCAGCTGGTCGGTGGTGAGTATTTTTCTTCTGTTCGCCGGGATGGTAGGAATTGTCGGTTCTGCGATAGGAGCGACGGCGGGGTGTGCTGTCCTTTATAATATGAATGAAATCGAAGCGTGGGTTTTTAAGGTGTTTCATTGGCAGCCGTGGAACAGGGCGGTTTATGCCATCGGTGAGATTCCGCACGATATAGAGCCTGATGTTATCGCTGTTATTGTGCTTTGTGCTATCGGTGCTTCTTTGCTTGGAGCGTTTATGCCGGCTGTGCAGGCCGGGTTTAAGCGGCCCGTTGAGGTGCTTCAGGTTAATCAAGTTTGATGGTGATGCGTGTGTATTAAAGCGTGGTTTATAACCATGAAGGACATGAAGAGCATGAAGAAAAAAAGAGTTAAAAGATAAAAGTTTGAAAACTAAAAGATAAAAAGGAAACCGCTTTTGGCGGGGACTATTATTTGGAGTATTACTGTGATACTTAAAGGTATTGGTTTACAAAAGTCTTATAAGATGGGGCAGACTAAGCTCGATGTTTTGCGCGGGCTTGATGTTTCTATTAAGGAAGGTGAGTTTGTCGCTATCATCGGGGCGTCCGGCAGCGGTAAGAGTACGCTTTTGCATCTGCTTGGGGCACTTGATAAACCGGATTCCGGTAGTATTGAGTTTCGGGGTAAGCCGATTTCGAGCTTTGGAAGCGGGCAGCTTAACGGGTTTCGGAATAAGACGGTAGGGTTTGTCTTTCAGTTCTATCACCTGCTTGACGAATTGAATATTCTTGAGAATACTCTTTTGCCCGCGATGGCCGGAAGTAACAGCATTGGGTGGTTTTCGAGGCAAAAAACGGCGAATAAACGGGCAATATCGCTGCTTGAACGGATGGGGCTTGGCGAGCGATTAAAGCATAAAGCATATCAGCTTTCCGGCGGTGAGAGGCAGAGGGTGGCTATCGCGCGGGCTTTGATGAACGAACCTGAGCTTCTTTTAGCCGATGAACCGACAGGAAACCTTGACTCTGAGACAGGAAATGGTATCCTAGAGGCGTTAGAAGAGTTCCATCGGGCCGGGCAGACGATAGTTATGGTCACGCACGATAGCCGGATCGCCGACAGGGCCGACAGGATTATTCGCCTGCTCGATGGAAAAATTGAGAAGAGCTAATTACGAATTACTAATTACGAATTACGAATTGAGGATTCGCTTTCGGCGAGTCTGTTTAATTTGGGAAAAAAGATTATGAAAATCTGGATGGATGATCGGCTGGTTGATGAGGCTGATGCTAAGGTTTCTGTTTTTGATCACGGTTTGCTTTATGGCGACGGTGTGTTCGAAGGTATCCGCGTCTATGGGGGTAAGATATTCGAACTTGAGGCCCATCTTAAGCGGCTTTATGAGTCGGCCAGGGTTATTCGTCTTGAAATTGGGATGGATGTTAAAGACCTTGCCGCTGCGACGGAAAAGACGGTTGCGGCTAACGGGATCGATGACGGTTATATTCGGTTAGTGATCACTCGTGGGATCGGCGATCTTGGGCTTAACCCGCTGATCTGCGAAAATCCCAGGGTGATTATTATTGCCGCCAGTATCCAGTTGTATCCTGCTGAACTTTATGCAAAGGGGCTTAAGGTAGTAAGTGTTTCGACGATTCGTTGTCATCCGCTTGCGCTTGCTCCGCAGGTTAAGAGCCTTAACTACCTGAATAATATAATGGCGAAAGTCGAGTCGATAGACCATGGTGCCGATGAGGCTATTATGTATAACCACCTTGGGTATGTTGCCGAAGCTTCTGCCGATAATGTTTTTATCGTTAAAGACGGCGTTGTAAAGACCCCGCCGACCGAGGCCGGTTCGCTTGGCGGTATCACACGCGGAGTGGTTATTCGTCTTGCCCGGGAAATGGGGTATGAAGTTGTCGAGCAGAATCTTACCCGGGTCGATCTTTATGTAAGCGATGAGTTTTTTATGACCGGTACGGCGGCGGAGGTGATAGCTATTGTCGGTATCGACGGCAGGGTGGTCGGAGACGGAAAACCAGGTGAAATAACCGAAATTATTAGAAAGAAATTTTTTGAATATGCCCGCTCCTGAAGACAAAAAGAACTTATCTCATAAGGCACTAAAGAGTGACTTTGCGGGCAGGTTTGACGCGATATCGGATCGTCTCGAAGCAGTAAAAGAATTTATCGCCAGGCAGTTGGTCTCCGGGAGCGAATCGGTGGACCGGCGTCTTGAGCATGTGGCTTTGACGACGGGGAAGATGGTTCGTCCGGCGTTGGTGCTGCTTTGCGGAAAGTGCTGCGGCGGGGCGGGCGATCTGCATGTTGAGATCGCTTCGATAATCGAGATGGTTCATTTGGCGACGCTGCTGCATGACGATGTTATCGATCATGCCGACAGCCGCAGAAGTGTTGAGACGGCAAACTCGAAATGGGGTAATGAGTCGGCGGTTTTGCTTGGGGATTTTGTGTTGAGTAAGGCTTTTGCTATGTCGTCGCGGCTTGACGATAGTCGTATATCGAGTGTGCTAGCAGATACGGCGATCCGGATATGTGCCGGTGAGCTTGAGCAGAATGCGCAGCGGGATAACTGGCGATTGAGCGAGAAGGAATATTTCGAGATCATAGAGGCGAAGACTGCTTCGCTTTTTGGAATCAGTTGTCAGTTGGGTGCAATTGCTGCCGGGGCGGACGAAAAAACAATAAAGGCCTTTTACGATTTTGGGATTTGTCTTGGTATGGCTTTTCAGATTGCCGACGATCTTATCGATATTACGGGATTGGAACAGGGCGAAGGTAAGACGCTTGGCAGAGATATCGCCGAGAGAAAACCTACGCTTCCGATGATATACCTGATCGGTACGCTTAATATCGGTGAAGCTGATCGGTTTTTTAAGGGGCTGTCGGCTGGCCAGATACCGGATAACTACGAGGAAATGCTGGACGGCTGCGGGAGCCTTGAGTATGCCAGTAAGGTTGCCAGGGATTATTGCGACAGGGCAATCGACTGTCTCGATGGCATTGACGATGGTGAGGCTAAGGTGTTGCTGGCGGATATTGTTCGGATCGTTAGGGATAGAGCTTTTAGCCGTTAGCTGCAAATTGTTAGTTTTGGTTAATGGGGGATTTTTGGTGGGGAAAAAGTTTTCTGTTCTTTTGTTTTTTTTCTGCCTAAGGTCTTATAATTTCCTTTTCCTGTTGGGGGGAATTGGTGTTTCGTGGAGGGATTTAATTTTGGTTTGGATATTTTGGGGGTTTCTTTGCTGCAGGGTTTATTTTTTTTTAGTTTTTTGTTATAATAGACTTTGTCAGGACGGGTAAGTGGCCTGTTCTTTTGGGGTTATTTTTTTTGGGGGGTTGTTTGTATGATTAAGAGAATTTCGTGCAGTGTTGTTTCTTCTTCATTCAGTGGGCAGCACCAAACTCACAGCAGCATGCGACCGCCGATGCAGCCTGGCGATTCTTCGGGGCCGCTGGGCGAGGTAAATGTTGACGGTGAGCAGGAATGCTTTCCGATGGGTATGTTCGTTGACGTAATCATTGGCGATTAGTTATTTGCGGGCATTTGCCCTTTCGAAAATATTTGGACCGGTTGAGAATAGGCGGGTTTTTCCATCCTCCTCCTTGCCCGCTTATCCTCCCGGTTCTTTTTTAGTTTTTAGTCTTTAGTCTTTGTTTTTTTGTCTTTGGATTTTCTGAACTTTCTTTTTGTTTTGAAGTATGTTATAAGAGAAGCCTTGCCGGAGCATTTTTGCTTTTGCAGGGCTTTAATGTTATTTATGGATCGAGTGTTTTATGAGTGAATCAGAGTTGGAACTTCCGGAGCGTGTTACGCGGCTTGAGGTTGATGGTAAGGCGGTTTATATTGTCGGAACAGCTCATGTTTCCAAACAGAGTGTCGACGATGTTATCGATACCGTTGCCGCTGTCGGGCCGGATTCTATATGTATTGAGCTATGCGAGGGGCGTTACCGTTCGCTTGTCGAACGTGATAACTGGAAAAAGATGGACCTGTTTAAGGTTCTTAAGCAGGGGAAGGCTCTTTTTCTGCTGGTTCAGCTTATTATGTCTTCTTTTTATCGCAAGCTTGGTAAAAAGCTTGGTGTCGAACCCGGCGCCGAGATGCTTGAGGGTGCAAAACAGGCCGAGGCGACCGGTGCCGAGCTGGTCCTTGCAGACCGGGATATCGAGGTTACGCTTAAGCGCGTGTGGGGGTATCTGAATTTCTGGAACAAGTTTAAGATGCTCGGTGAGCTTTTGGCGGGGCTTATCTTTGGTGAAAAGATCGACGAGGAACTTGTTGAGAATATGAAGCAGAAGGACCAGCTTGAAAGCATTATGGAGGTTTTCGCTAAGTCGTTTCCGGAGGTTAAAAGACGTTTGATCGACGAGCGGGATGTTTATCTTGCACAGAAGATCAGGTCGGCACCGGGCGAGAAGATCGTTGCCGTTGTCGGTGCTGCGCATGTACCGGGGATCAAGGAGCATATTTATAAGGACGAACCGCTTGATGAACTTATGGTGATTCCGCCGAAATCTATAATTCCTAAGATATTGAAGTGGCTTATTCCGGCTTTGATCGTCTTTCTGTTTGCAAGAGCGTATTACACGGGCGGATTTGAAAAGTTGATGGATAACTTGATGATCTGGGTGTTAGTAAACGGGACACTCAGCGCCATTGGCGCAGCTATCGCTTTCGGGCATCCGCTTACAATAATAGTGTCTTTTTTTAGTGCTCCGCTAACGAGTTTAAATCCTATGATCGCTGCTAGTTTCGTTGCCGGTATCGTTCAGACGTGGGTCAAAAAGCCGACCGTTGCTGATTTTGAGGATATACCGAATGCGATCTCGACGGTTAAGGGGTTCTGGTCGAATACGGTTACGCGAATTTTGCTGGTGTTTATTTTGGTAACTCTAGGCAGTGCCTTGGGGACCTGGATATCGGCAGCATGGATAATAGCGGCATAAGTTTTTTTGACGGGGAAATATTTTCATTGAATCGCGGGCTATTATGATTTAGGATTGTAATTATGGTAGTGACAATAAAAGAAAATCTTGAAGCGGTTTTGGGGCTTTGTACCAAGTATAATGTTCGTACGCTGGAAGTGTTTGGTTCTGCGATAGATGAGGGGCGTTTTGATGAGTCCGGCAGTGACCTGGATTTTCTTGTTGAGTTTTTGCCTATGGAGCCGGTTGCCCATGCCAGGAGTTATTTAGGCTTTCTTGAAGAGCTTAAGGGACTTTTCAATCGAAGCGTTGATCTTGTAGAGGCCAAGGCAATCAAAAATCCCTATTTTCTTGAGGCGATAAACAAGGAGCGGGAGCAGATATATGCGGCTTGAGGCACGGAAGTATTTTTATGACATCAATTCGGCATGCGGTTTGATCACGGAGTTTATTTCCGGCAAATCTCTCAGAGATTATGAAAACGACGTAATGCTGCAGTCCGCAGTTGAGAGGCAATTCATGATTGTTGGTGAGGCTCTTTCGCAATTATTGAGGAAATGGCCCGAATTTGAAAAAAACATTTCTAATGCCAGGGAAATAATCAGTTTTCGTAATATAATCATTCATGGTTATTCGACGGTAGAAAACGAAACAGTATGGGGCGTTATTTGCGGAGACTTGCCCGTTCTTACTGGCGAAATAGCAGATTTGATCGGGTGAGTGTTTTTTGATTTAAAATAACCCCCCGACGGGTCGGGGAGCTAGTTGTCTTTTTTTATCTTCCTATCAGCCAGTTTTCGGCGATTACTTTCAGGTCCTGTGCGTTAACTTGTCCGTCCGGTTCGTCTGGTGCTACGGTTAACGGTTGTTTTCATTAAAAAAAATGATAATCTTTTGAAAATGGCATTTTTTTTCTCGTAAATGGGCTTAAAGGGCGTATAATTGCGTATTCATATTGTAACTATCAGGAGATAATTCTATGGATTATGAAAATAATGACGATCAGGGTTTGACAGGCCGAAGCGATGGTTCGGGCGCATTTCCGGAGGTTCCTTCTATGGGGGCCAGGGCTTCGGAAAAAGTTATTTACGTCGAAAAACCGGCTAAAAAGTCCGGCTGGCGGATATTCTGGCGTATCGTTTTAGTTTTGTCGATCATGGCAAATATGTTGATGTTCCTCATGCTTATCGCAGTTTCCGCGGTGGCTTTCGCTTCCGGGCAGGATAGCTTCTATGTTGAAGAGACGGTGGTTAAGGGGGACAAGGCCAATAAGGTTGTTATGATCGGGCTTGAGGGGGTTATCACTGCTAAGACGAGCAGTGAAGTTTGCAAGCAGATCAAGGCTGCCCGGGGCGACAAGAATGTCAAGGCCCTTATAATCCGAACGAATACTCCGGGCGGGGGCGTTGCCGCAAGCGATCAGATCAACCATGAGATCACGAGATACCGCAATGAAACGAATAAGCCTGTTATAGCATTTATGCAGTCTGTGGCGGCGTCTGGCGGGTACTATACTTCCGTCGCGTGCGATACGATAATCGCCGAGCCTACCGTTATTACCGGGTCGATCGGTGTTATTATGCAGGTGTTTGGGATGCAGGAGCTTTTCGAGGATAAGCTTGGTATCAATCCTGTGACGATCAAGTCAGGCGAGAAAAAGGACTGGCCCAATATGTTCAAGGATATGACCGAGGAACAAAAAACTTATCTTGAGAATAAGGTTATTATGCCGGCTTACGAGCGTTTTGTTAAGCTCGTCGCCAAGGGCAGGGCCGATGTTCTCAGCGAGGCAGAGGTTCGGATTCTTGCCGACGGCAGTATCTACGCAGCCGACGAGGCGCTTAAGATGAAGCTTATCGATGAGATCGGGTATATCGAAGATGTTATTGGTACGGTTAAGTCGCTAACCGGGCTTAGCAGTGTTCATGTGGTCGAATACGCAAAGCCGTTTTCTTTGGCGAATCTTATGGGCGCAGAAACGAAATTCGGGCTTAATATCGATACGAAGATGATCGACGAAGCGACGACTCCGCGACTGCAATACCTGTGGCAGCCGGGGAAATAATTTATCATTGATGATTTATCATTGATGATTTATTATTGATTATTGCGGTAGCTCTTTTGGTTTAGCTTGTTTGCTGGGGGTTACTTTTTGGGGAACAT
>JAIPFN010000199.1 GCA_021736615.1 Phycisphaerae bacterium
CGTGGCCGCCGACTGAAAGTATATCTGTTACGCCGGGGACGGTCTGGAGTTGGTACTTGACGACCCAGTCGTTGATGTCACGCAGATATGTTACCGGGTCCTTGCCGCCGGTGTCTACGCCGGGCTCAATGGTGAGATAGTAAATGAATATCTGGCCGAGGCCGGTGGAGATTGGGCCCATCTTTGGTTTTTCCTGTCGATCCGGCAATTGGCTCATCGCCTCGGAGAGACGTGCGTCTACGGCGTTTCGGGCGAAATAGATGTCGACATCATCTTCGAAATAAATATAGACGACCGACATTCCGAAAGCGGAGGTCGACTTTATCTGGCGGACTCCGGGCAGGCCGCTCATTACCGATTCGACGGGGAAAGTGATCAGGCGTTCGACTTCCTCGGGAGCCATTCCGTCTGCTTCTGTGAAGATCGGTACCATTATGGGGGATACGTCGGGGAAGGCGTCTACGGGCAGTTGGGTGTACTCGTAGATGCCCCACAAAGTAATTCCAATGACGCCAAGGACAACGAAGAATCTGTACCTGAGCGAGATGTCTACCATTTTTTTATGCATATCTTTTCTTCCGATATTGTATATTTCAATGTCAGATTATTGAAATATTTCTGACATCAATTTGTTATTGTAAGCGTTTTATCGGGGAGCTTGCGCTCCCGCGCTTTTAAGTTTAATCATTATCAGTGGCCGTGTCCTGCGTGGCTGCCGAGGGTGCTTGTTACTATTTTTGCCTTGAGTTCGAATGCTCCTTTTGATACGTATTTTTCGCCCTGTTCGAGGCCGGAGATTATTTCTACTTTTTCGGCATCGGATTTTCCGGTGGTTACGAAGCGTGTTTCGAAACCGTCTTCGTCCTTTATGAAGACGCATTTTTTTGCTTCTATTGTCTGTATTGCGTCTTTGGCGACGACGACTGCGGCAGCGGTGGTTTCTGTTGCTACTTTGGCGGTGACGAAGATGCCGGGGCGTAAGGTTCCGTCTTTATTGTCCATGACTATCCGGGCGAGGGCGGTTCTGGATTTGGCGGCGACGAACGGGCCGACATAGCTGATCGTTCCGTGGACGTCGGATATCGAGTTGCCTGCACTAATGAGAGCCTTTTGGCCCTTCCTGACGGACATGAGGTACTTTTGATAGACATGGAGGTCGATCCATACGGTCGAGAGGTCGGCGACGATGAAGACGCTGGTTTCATTGCTGACGACCTCGCCGAGTGTGATGTGTTTTTCGAGGATGGCTCCGGCAAAAGGTGCGGTTATCTCGAAGCGGGTTAGGAGTTTTTCTGACTCGGAGGGGAGAGAGACGAGGTAGGCTTCGCTAAAGCCTAGAGCGCGAAGTTTTTGTTCTGCGCTTCTTTTTTCTATGCGTGCCTCGGCAAAAACTTTTTTGGCGCCGAGGTATTCCTGCTCGGAAGATATTTTCTTTTCGCGGAGTTTTTCCTCACGCTCGAAAATGGATTTGGACAGCTCGAGCCTTTCGATGGCTGCGAGGTATGCGCCTTTGGCGTCGGCGAGTTCGCGGCTTTGGATGACGGCCATTACTTCACCGGCTTTGACGGGGTCGCCAAGTTTTTTCATGACCTCGAGGACTACGCCGGTTACCCTTGGGACTATGTGGACCATGCGGTCGGAGTTGACTGCGACCTCGCCGGGGAGGTTTACGATGGTTTCTATACTGCCCTTTTGGGCGGTTTCGAGCTTTATACCGTAGTCTTTGATCTGCTGGTCGGTTAGAACTATTACTTGCTCATCGTCATGACCGGCGTGGGGGTCCGGGACTGCCGGGCCTGCATGGTCCGGATCCTCTTGACCTTCGGCGTGTCCGTCAAGTGCTTCGTCGTCGTCATGATCCTGTACCATGTCGCCTTCGATGTGTCCGGGGCCTTCGTCGTGATCTGCGTCTTCGTCAGTTTTTTGGGTTGGCGTGGGATGGTCGTGGCCGGCGTGAGGGTCATTGACTTTGGCTTTGTTTTTGACGAATACTATCGCTGCTAAAACGGCTGCCAGAATTACGATTAATAGTGGTATGTGTTTTAATTTCATTTTGTTTTTCCGGTTTTTTATATTATCTATTTTTGAAATATTTCAGCTATCTGTGTTAACCATTACTTATCAGGTCAATACAAGATTTTTGACTTTAATCTTTATTGTCAGCGTTTGATCCCTGCGCTTGCGCTTCGGGTTTTTGTTTGCCTAGTAAAGGTTTAATTGGTGTTGCTGTGAGTCTTTCTACTTCTGCTTTTGCTTTATGGTAGCTTCTTAGTGCCTCGACGTGTCTTGACATCGACAGAAACAGTATTCGCTGTGAGTTCAGGACATTGAGATAGTCGAGTTTGCCCTGCCTGTAGCCTGTCTTTGAAGCTTGAAAAACGTTCTTTGCGGCCGGCAGAAGGTCGTCTTTTAGCTCTTTTGCCTCGGTGAAAGCATTTGCCATCTCTTTATAAAAGCCGGCAAGATCGGTTTCGAGTTTGTTTCTTACGGCCTTTTGCTGCTGAAGCGTCTTTGCGTACTGATACATGGCTTGTTGGCGGGCACCCTGATTACGGTTATTTATTCCAATCGGAATTGTAACTCCGACGATTAAGGCGTTTGAATTTTCCAACTCGACTCGCTTGACTCCGCCGCTTACCGTTACATCCTGTTTACCGCGTGCCTTTTCAAGCCGGTATGCGGCCTTTGCTTTTTCGACCTCGACTGACCAGCGGGCAACCTGTGGATTTTCGTCCAGATAGCCAGTGATTTTTTCAAGGGGCGGGATTTCGGAGGGCATTTCCAGGACACCTTCGACCTTTTTGAACTTTGGAGCAGCTGACCACAATGAAGCAAGCTGACTGCGTGCAAAATCGAGTTCGTTATTGGCCTGATGGTACAATATGTCGATATTGGAAAGAACTATCCGGGCATTTATTTCGTCGAGGGGTGCGTCCTTGCCTGCCTCTACCCTGCCGGATACGGTCTGGACGAGTTCTTCGGAGAGGCGTAAAAGCTCACCGTCAAGATCAACCCTCTGCTGAGCGGAAAGTACGTCGGTGTAGGCCTTTATCACATCTGTAAAAACATCAAGCCGTTTGCTCTCATAGTCCCAATCTGCAATCTTTTTTTCGAGCGAAGCAACCTGGGTGCGTTTTTGGCGTTTGTCGGCAACTTCGATGAGCTGACTTACAGATAAGGTTGACTCGTATCCGTCAAAACCGCTGAGGGCGCCTGAACCGCCAAAGTCTCCAACAACCAGAGATACCTGGGGGTTGGGTTTTAGCGAGGCCTGGAGCTGGGCGGCCTGGCTGGCACGAACCTGCCAGGAAAATGACTTGAGGTCAGGGTTTTCAAGCAGAGCAAGGGCCAATGCCTGAGTCAAATTGATTACTCCATTTGGGTCAACAAGATCAGGTTTCTGGAATTCTTCCTTTTGCGGCAAATCTCCTGTGTCCTTGAGGGCAGGTGCCTTGAAAGTGCTTACATCGGCACCAAGGGGACGGGGAGAAGGCATTGTGTCTTGGGCAGTTTTCTTTGAACAGCCCGTCAGTACTATTGAAACAATTATCGTAACCAGTAATATTGTTCGCATTTATTTGATTCCTTTTGGGTTTATCAGCGACGTATAGCTGAAACTAAACTGTAATACAGCATGGGCAAAGCCCACCCTACTTTCGACAAGATAGGATTGTAAGTCCTGTAATTTCGTGAAATTGACCTGCAAAAAAGCAATGCGCAGAAAACCTGTGGAAATTGGACTAAAAGGTCAATGGTAGCGGGGTCGGATCAGCAGAGTATGACGACTGTGCGCAGCGAGGCGCAGTATGGGGAATCGACACTGTGGTCGAAAGCGGAATTTAAAGCTGTAAAATCGGCTTCGGCTGTTGCCCGGGAGGCGTGAGCGGAGGTAATCGAAATAGTATCTTTATATTGTGTGAAATTTGTGATTTTTGCGACGTCGGCAGGGATCAGGACGTCTACGCAGGGCTGACAATTGGCAGCGTGCCGGTGGCCGTGCCCGAAAGCGGGTTTCTTCTGGTCCGAATGGTCGGTATCGGTATTTGAAGCGTGACTGCAATGATCGCTATGGTCTTTATGTAAAGCTGATTCGATGGCGAGGTGGCCGCCCTGACCGAAACAGAGAACCACCCCCTGCGAAACGTTGCCGGCAATGACGAGGCAGACGAGAACGCAAAAATACTTCTTGAAAACAGGATTTTTCGCGAATTTCAACATATTGGTAGTATTATACTAATTCGGTGTGCTTTATGCAAGTAACTTTCTCAAACTGACCGAACCGGTCAGTTTGAAATGAATAATGTATATTGTCTAATGTATAATGAATGATTCGGCCTGACGGCCGAGGCATTTTTATATAAAAAACAAATACTACGCAAATCCTTTAATTGTAATTGGTTACATTGTTTCAAAGGCCGATTCCGGTCAGTTTGAGTAACTTTTTTGGAGGATAAGAGGCGTGCGGCGGACAGCGGGCAACGGGCAGCGGTGTTTTGTTGAGTTATGCAAAAAATGGGGAGTTTTACATGCTTTCGGGATGTTTTGGAAAGCAATTGTGAGATAGTTCTTTACTGGTGTTGGAAATCGGTTAGGTTTTGACTGTGTTTAACGGAGCGGGCGGCGGTGTTTTTTTTGTACATCTGTTTGTTTAATTCAGCTATTATATTGAAATATCTGGTTTTTTAGAAAAAAAAACACAAAATAATTCTAAAATGACTTGACCATGAACAGAATAATGTTAAACTCGTAGGTCCGATTGTGAATGTGAACACAAGCACAAGTGAGGTATAATGAAGTATCAAAAGGTACCAGAAGAAACTGTTAAGCGGCTTCCGAGATATTTGCGGGCATTGCTATTTTTGCAGCAACGCGGCATTGAGAGTATCCCCAGCCACGGGCTTGCAGAGTATGTCCAGCTTAACCCAACCCAGATCAGAAAAGACCTTTCTCACTTTGGCGCGTTTGGTAAAAGAGGAACGGGCTACAACGTTGAGACTTTATCTGAAACGATTCGTGATATACTTAAACTCAACGAGCCGCAAAAAACCGTACTGGTAGGCGCCGGGCGGCTTGGAACTGCTATCGCGTCTTTTCCGGGCTTCAAGAGATATGGATTCGACATAACGGCTATCTACGATAACTCAATGAGTAAAATCGGGAAAAGGATCGGTAATACTATTATCAAGAGTTGCGACAAGCTAGCTGATATAAGGGAAAACAAGATCAAACTGGCTATAATAGCCACTCCGCCGGAAGTTGCACAAGAAACGGCGACTGTTCTTGTTGAAAACGGAATCACAGGCGTCCTTAATTTGTCGTCATGCTTCCTTAAAGTACCAAGTAAAGTGAAAGTAAGAACTATCGACCTTGCTATGGAACTAATTATGCTTCCATATTATAGTTGAGAAATCAAAGTTTAGAGATTAGGATTAGTAAAGTTTGATTTTAACGTTTTTTGAAATACAGAAGTTAATATAAGTCAGTTAAGTAAACAGGAAACCAAAAGATGAGTATGAAAAAGATTACCAAAACCGATTTTGGCGAATTCATCACGAACATCATCAACACGGACCAGAATGTCTATGGCGTCCAGGCAAAGACCGAAGCAAAGGGTGACCGCTTCGCATTTGCACCGCTGGAAAGTGCCGACGATCTTCGTCTTGATTATGACGTGACGCTTTCGCCGCCCAAGAAGTACCTGCTTCCGCCGAAAGAGACTCTCGTGAAATACGAAGTCGGGGGCGCGTACGAATCGTCAATCTGTAAATGTAAAAGTGTCCTGATCGGCGTTCATCCTTACGACCTTGTGGCGATTAAACAGATGGACGAGCTTTTCTCTCAGGATGAGTATGACACTCACTACATGACGAGAAGATGCAACACTACGATCATCGCATGTGACGTGGCAAAGGCCTCACCGAACGTATTCGCTTCATCGATGGGCACTGCGACGGTCAAGGACGGCTACGACATATTGCTGACCGACATCGGCGATGCGTATGTTGTTGACGCTGCAACCGAAAAGGGACAGGCATTACTCGCCAAGGCTGCTCCTTCTGCTGCGGATGCGACAGATGCTGATATTGCCGCCCGTAAAGCTGTTCAGGATAAGAACGATGCCGGGCTTAACAAGCATGAGCTTAAGTGCTCCCCTGCCGACATCCCAGAACTTCTGGAAAAAGGCTATGACAGTCCGGTCTGGAAAGAAAAAGCCGCGACTTGTTACTCTTGCGGTTCCTGCAACCTTACCTGTCCGACGTGCTACTGCTTCGACGTGCAGGACGACGTTGCGTGGTCGCTTAAGGAAGGCAAAAGAAGCCGTGCGTGGGACGGTTGTCTGCTAGAGAACTTCGCCAATGTTGCCGGCGACCATAACTTCCGCAAGAAACGCGAAGCTCGCTATCGCCACAGGCTCTACCGTAAAGGTTCATACGTACCGAAGAAGATCGGCGGCGAGATCGCCTGTGTCGGCTGCGGCCGGTGCGTTAGTGCGTGCGTTCCCGGTATTGCAAACCCTGTCGCTGTTTATAACCAGCTTCTGGAAGAGACGAAGTAGCTTTTAGCCATTAGCCGTTAGCCTTTAGCTATTGGAAGCGCCTTTGGCGGCTATTTAATAATAAACTTCTTATATAGGAGAGTAATTTATGTGTAAATGTTCATGTGCAGACAAGAAAGACATCTATCTGCCGCAGCTTGCTACAGTCAGCAAGCAGGAGCTGCTTAACGATACAGAGATGTATCTGCATCTTCAGCTTGACAGCGGCGAGCATCTCGGTCATGCGGCCGGGCAGTTTGTAGAAGTGTCGGTTGCCGGACTCGGCGAAGCACCTATCTCTGTGTCATCATCACCGACGCAAGACGGGTTCGAGCTGGTAGTCAGAAACGTTGGAAGCGTTACAAACGCTATCCATAACCTCAAAGCAGGCGACAAACTGGGTATCCGCGGGCCATACGGTTCGGGATACGGAATCGACGAACTAAAAGGCAAAGACCTCGTATTCATATGCGGCGGTATCGGACTTGTTCCTCAGCGTTCGCTGATCAACTATGTTCTGGATAACCGGAGCGATTTCGGGGCGGTAACTATCCTACAGGGAACCAAAGACTATACGCAGCGGTTCTTTACCGATGAGCTTGCCAGGTGGGATGCGATGGACGACGTTACGCTGCTTGAGACTATCGACCAGGCTCACCCGGAATGGGACGGTAATGTCGGTGTGGTTACGACGCTTATCCCGAAGATCGATATTGATCTTACCAAAGCGGCTATCCTGGTGTGCGGGCCGCCTATCATGTACAAGTTTGTGCTGATAACTATGAAAGAAAAGAATGTTCCGGAAGAAAATATATTCGTAAACCTGGAACGAAGAATGAAATGTGGTGTCGGAAAATGCGGTCACTGCCAGATGAACGGACAATACGTCTGCCAGTCCGGTCCAGTTTACCGATACTCTGACCTGGAAAATATCCCGGAGGCTATATAATGAGTAAACCAAGAGTAGCTATTTTCGATTTCGCGTGCTGCGAAGGCTGCCAGCTTCAGATCGTTAACTTCGAAGAAGAGATCCTCGATCTCATCGGCGGCGTTGACGTTGTTGAATGGCGTGAAGCTATGAGCGAACAATCAACCGAATATGACATTGCGATCATTGAAGGTTCGATCACCAGACCGGAAGACGAAGAAAAGATCAAAGTGATCCGCGAAAGGGCAAAAATCCTTATCGCTCTCGGAGCTTGTGCCACTATCGGCGGCATTAACAAGCTGAAAAATAATTTTGACCTGGACGAAGTGAGAGAATGTGTCTATGGCGAAGCCGGCAAAAAGCCGCATCTCAACACGGAGATGACCAAGGCAGTCGACGAAGTTGTCAAGGTCGATTGCAAAATCCACGGCTGTCCGATCGACAACCAGGAATTCGCATACGCGGTTCGCTGCCTGCTAATGGGCAAGACACCGGTTATCCCGGATTACCCGGTCTGCGTCGAGTGCAAGTCGAAGGAAAACGTCTGTCGCTGGGAATACGGCGAAATCTGCCTTGGGCCGATTACCCGTGCAGGTTGCGGAGCTAAATGCCCGTCAGCGTCGTTCAGGTGCTTCGGATGCCGCGGTTATGTCGACAATCCAAACGTCGATGCAGCCAAGGATGTCATGGAAAAGAACAACCTTTCCGTAGAAGATCTAAAAAGCAAAATGGTATTGTTTGGAAGTAAACAAGGACCCACGATATGAGCAATAACATAAACATTAACGTAAAACACGTAACACGTATCGAAGGCCACGGTAACATTGTTGTCAATGCTGCCGAGGGCAAAGTCGAAAAAGTTCAGTGGCAGGTGCCGGAAGCTCCGCGTTTCTTTGAGGCTATGGTTCGCGGACGCAAATATGACGACATCCAGACGATCGTCTCGCGTATCTGCGGAATCTGCTCGATCAGTCACTCGCTGGTAGCTATTAAGGCTGTGGAAGACGGTATCGGCGTAAAGGTATCCGAGCAGACAGATAAGCTGCGTCTTTTGATGCACTTCTCTGAGCAATTGCAGAGCCATGTTCTGCATGTCGGCTATCTGGTCGCTCCGGACCTGTTCGGGGCCCCTTCTGTTGTGCCGCTGGTCGGCGTTGCTCCTGACGCTGTTAAGACGATCATCGGTGTTCACAGAGTGGCTAACAAGATGTCAGAGCTTCTTGCAGGCAGAGTAACCCACCCGATCACGCTGATCCCGGGCGGTTTCTCGAAGGTTCCTACGGAAGCTTCGCTTCGCCAGTTACAGGATACGCTTAAGGCACAGGTTGAACCGCTGCTGGCTATCGTCGACGTTGTATTGTCGGTGGCTGCAGGTCTTCCCGCTTTCGAGCGTGATACCGAGTATGTCTCGCTTAAGCAGGACGGCAACTATACATTCTACCACGGCGACATCGCTTCCAGCGACGGGCCGGTTAAGCCGGTTAACGAATGGGAATCTGTCGCTAACGAGCACGTAGTTGATCAGTCGACGGCTAAGTGGGCAAAGTGGAACCGTGATTCTTACATGGTAGGGGCTATCGCACGATTTAACAACAATGCCGAATACCTGTCGCCGCTTGGCAAGGCAGTGGCCGACAAGTTCGGTCTGGTCAAGGGCTGCTGCAACCCGTTTATGAATAACGTTGCTCAGCTGGCCGAAGCGGCACACGTCGTAGAAAAGTCAATCGAGCTTATCGATGAACTGCTCGCCGACGGTGTAAAACCTGAAGCAGTGAAAGTCACTCCTAAGGCAGGCAAGGGTTATGCGGCTGTCGAAGCTCCTCGCGGGATTCTGTTCCACCACTACGAGTTCGACAAAGACGGTATTTGCCAGGGAGCAAACCTCTGTATTCCGACCAACCAGAACCACGCGAATATCCAGCTTGACTTCGAGGCATTCGTACCGCAGTTCATGGACCAGGGCGAAGATAAACTCCGTCAGGGTCTGGAAATGCTGGTTCGGGCGTACGATCCTTGTGTATCGTGCTCGACTCACTTCCTTGATGTAAAGTTTGTATAATTGAGTTATTAAAGGGTGCCGGATATTTAATAACCGGTGCCCTTTTTTTATTAATGTGGTTGATAAATTAAAAATTAAAATGTAAAAATTAAAATGTAAAAATCAAAATTTTAAAATATTTCGATTTGTGTTTTTTGGGTTTTGCTTACAACTTTTGTGATTCCTGTTTGTTTTTCTTTTTAGCCACAGAGGAAAAAGAGGATCACAGAGGGATAAGAGAACAGATTAAAGAGTTCAAAACTAAGGCTAACAAGGGGAATTCAATGACTAATAAAACTGTGGTACTTGCTCTTGGTAATCCTTTGATGGCTGATGAGGGGATCGGGATTGAGATTGTTGACGCCCTTTTAGCTGATGCCGGTAAATATCCGGGGGTTGACTTTATTGATGCCGGGTGCGGCGGGATGACTTTGCTGCACTACTATGAGGGGCGCGATAAGGCTATTATTATTGATTGCGCTTTTATGGAGACCGAGCCGGGGACTATCAAGCGATTTGTACCGGAGGATGTTACTTCTGTTAAAAAACTTAGCCATCACTCGCTGCATGAGGTGGATATACTTAACGTGATCAAGCTTGCCGACCAGATGGGCAGTTGCCCCGGAGAGATTGTCTTCTTTGGGATCGAGCCGGAGTCTGTTGAGCAACAGCAGTCGCTTACGCCCCTGCTACAGAGGAAATTTTCGGAATATATCGAGATTATTAAACAGGAGTTTGTGAAGTAATGTCGTGCGTTATGGCGTGAAGTTTAATTGCGATTGATATGTTTTTTGAATATCCAATATCCAACACGGAATGTCCAACATCCAATTATAACAGCGTGGGCATGGCCCACCCTACGGGGAATTATGTTTAAAATTTTGAATTTCATTTTTGCTTTGTTTTTGATTGCCGGTGGTTGTGTTGCCGGTGAGAAAAACGACAAACCCCGCGGCTTTGCGTATATTGACGGCAAACGCGGGTGGCTGGATAACGGGGTTGTTAAGGTTGCTGTCGATAAGGATTATGGTGGGGCTATTGTTTATGCTTCTGAGGCCAAGTCCAAAGAAAACATGGTCAATATTTTTGATCTTGGGCGGCAGATTCAGCAGTCCTATTATGCGGGGAAAAGTTTTGACCGTAAAAAAGAGGGGCAAGCGGCCCGCTGGAGCCCGTGGGCGTGGAACCCGGTGCAGGCAGGCAATACCGAGCGGGACAAGTCGATTGTTCTGGATTTTAAGGTGATCGAAAACGGCAAGGGGATATATACGAAATGTCAGCCGCGACTGTGGGATATGGACGAGGAACTTGCCAAGTGCTGGTTCCATCAGCGGATGCGGTTTGAAGATGGTTTCGATAATGTCATCCGTGTGACGAACACTATCGAATGTTTTCGGGATAAGG
>JAIPFN010000200.1 GCA_021736615.1 Phycisphaerae bacterium
AAGTGTTTCCTTTTTAATCACATATTTTTCGGTTTTTTTGGCATCCAGCATTATTTTTGCTGGAATTTTGCAAAAAAAGCTTGTTTTTCCGTTGGAAGTCCTTATACTTCGTGATTCTTTATTTTGCGGACCGCTTGTACGGGCCTCAAAAGTAATATTATTTAAAAAACCAGGTTAACGGGAGATAAAATTGTGAAAACGCAATTGCTGGATTCAGTAGAGAATAAGAGCCTTAAAGAGAAGATTCCTTACTTCGAGGTAGGCGATACCGTAGAGGTAAACTGCCGGATCATGGAAGGTGAAAAAACACGTATTCAGATATTCACCGGGACCGTAATCGGCCGTAAGGGCCGTGGAATCAACGAATCGTTCACCGTTCGCCGCGTTGTCGGCAGCGAAGGCGTTGAGAGTATCTTCCCGATGCATTCACCTAACGTAGTTGATGTTGTTCCTATCAGAAGCGGCAAGACAAGACGTGCAAAGCTCTACTTCCTTCGCGACCGCGTAGGTAAAGCCGTCAAACTTCCGCACAGGCACAGCACACACACCATAGTAAAATAACTATGAATTACTAATTACTAATTCAGGCCTCGACCACCCGGTCGAGGCCATTTTATTTACACCAGTTCCGGGGAGTTTGGACTTGTTATGGGTGCCGGGATTTCGAAAAAAACTCTTATCCGACCGTAGTAAACTCGGTAGGTGGGGGGAGAGTCGCTGCGAAAAATTCCTGAAAAAACAAGGGTATAGATTACTTGCGCGCAATTTCAGCTGTAAATACGGCGAGATCGATCTTATTTTCATGGATACCGCCGATTCGGCGTCCGGACTGGTTTTTGTCGAGGTAAAGACCAGGAGAAACGAGAGACTCCGCAAAGCCCAGGAGGCAGTCGGATGGCATAAGCGAAGGAGGATCGGCTATACCGCAAAACATTTCATCCGGCAATACCAGATCAAAGACAAACCGATGCGTTTTGATGTCGTCGCGATTATTCTCGGCGATAAGGGCACCCCGCAGGTCCGCCATTACAAAAATGCGTTCGTCCCTTAAACGAACATTTTTTCCGGGAGACGCATTTGCCTTATTAATCAACATGGTATATATTAACCACCTTAGAGTTTATTGAAATAAAATAGTCTCGGCCGCAAGGCCGAATCAATCATTATACATTATACAATATACATTATTCATTTCAAACTAGCCGTTTAGGTCAGTTTGAGTAACTTTTGGAACAAACATGAAGCTTATAGATACTCATTGCCATTTAACATTTGATGATCTTAAAGATGATATTGAAGGCGTTGTCGCCCGTTCTATCGAGGCCGGGGTTTGCTCGTGGGTTACCGTCGGCACTGAACCGGGCGAGCTTGAAGGCGTTGTCGCCCTTACTGAGAGATTTGAAAATATGTACGCAGCTCTCGGCTACCATCCGCATGACGCAAAGTCGGTCACCGATGATGACATGCGAAATCTCCGTAAACTTTGCGCCCATGAAAAGGTCGTCGCCGTCGGCGAAACCGGTCTGGATTTCTTTTATGACCACTCGCCGAGGCAGATGCAGAAGGATATTTTCCGCGCTCATCTGAATATCGCCGAAGAATTGAATCTGCCCGTGATCGTCCATACCCGAAACGCCTTCGACGAAACCATGGAAATCCTGGGCGAATACAAGGGCAGGCTCAAAGACGTAGTGATACACTGTTTCAGCGGCACGGAAGAGCAGACCAAGCTTGTTCTCGACATGGGCTGCCACGTATCATTTACCGGCATAGTAACCTTCAAGAAAGCAGAAGAAACCCGCCAGGCCGCAAAGATGGTCCCCCTCGACCGCCTGATGCTAGAGACCGACTGCCCCTTCATATCCCCCGCACCGGTGAGAAACCAACGCCCCTGCCAGCCGGCCCTGATGGTACACACAGCAAAGAAAATCGCTGAGGTAAAAGGGCTAAGTCTGGAAGACTTCGCAGAAAAGGTAACAGAGACCAGTAAGAAGTTTTTCGGATTGCCGTAGAAAAAAGGTAGTAATGCACCTGTAAGGTCCCGTGCGTTTTTAAGTGAAAATCGCGAATTTTATTTATGGAGCGATTCCTTATTACAAGATAAGCCGTTATCGTGTAATAAGGATTAGGCTTATTACAAGTAATGGAATAAGGGTTATAATTGTGGGCTTACTTAATCGCCGTAACTATCCTGTCATTTCCGTGCGGGTCTTTTTCTACGGATATTTTTTTGAAGCAGTTTGCCCTTTCCAGTAGTTCGGTGACGCTGGCGGCCTGCTTGTATCCTATTTCGACCATTATCGCGCCGTTTTCTTTCAGGTGGTCGTTTGCCTGTGCGATTATTCTTTTGTATACGTCGAGACCTTCAACGCCTGCATGCAGGGCCTTGTGCGGTTCGTAGTCTTTTACGTTTTTTCCGAGGCCGGCCATCTCGGCTGTGGAGATGTAGGGCGGGTTGGAGATTATCAGGTCGAACTTTGTCTGGTCGAGTCCTTCTATGATCGGGTCGAACAGATCGCCGCACAGCAGGTGCACCTTATCGGTCAATCCATGTTTCTCGACGTTTTCGGCAGCGACCGAAAGTGCCGCGTCGCAGATGTCAGTGGCAATTATCTTTATGTCGTCAACCCCTTTAGCGACAGCCGTCGCGATGCAGCCCGAGCCCGTGCACAGGTCGCATACATAACGAGGCCCGCGGCGTTTCCGCAAAAACTCTATCGCTCTTTCGACCAGCAGTTCCGTTTCCGGACGCGGGATAAGGCAATTTTTGTTTACCTTGATCTCGAGCGAATAAAACTCCTTACGGCCGACGAGATAGGCAATAGGTTCGCTTGCAGCGGCACGTTTGATCAGCTGATGGAGTTTGTCGAGGGTCGGTTTTTCGACGGCGCGATTGAAATGCATGTAGAGCTCGATGCGTTTAAGGTCGAGCGCATACGAAAGGATCATCTCGGCACTTAGCCGAGGCTCATCTATCTCATTTTTCGTGAAATAGTCTGTCATCCAGTTCAAAAGTTTTTGTATTGACCATGTCTCCATGGCCGGATTATAGACTATCGCGATTTAATTGTAAACAACGTATATATTTCGCGGCAAAAAAAGTGGGTCGAGCACCGCTAAACCTCCTATCTTCCGGAAAAGATACCCGGTTTCTTTTAATTTTCTGCTAAATCTCTCTGCTTGCGTTAATGCAGAACATTGCTATAATCCGAATTATACAATACATTATAAAATATGGAACATCCCGACTTTTCGTTGGGAAGCATCATTCATTCCAAACTAACCCATAGGTCAGTTTGAGTAAGGAAAGCTATGAAGAAATGCCCCTTTTGTGCCGAGGAAATCCAGGAAGAAGCGATAAAGTGCCGCCATTGCGGAGAGTTCCTCGATGGCTCTAATAAACCAAAGCCCAAGACAAAATGGTATTATACAAACTCGGCTATCGTCATCGGCTTGATAACCCTGGGCCCGCTTGCCTTACCTTTGGTCTGGAAAAGCCCAAATTATAAACTGGCCACCAAGGCCATTATCACGATTGGCGTTATCATCGGAACTATATTGCTTTGCTATCTTATGGGAAAAATGTATCAAGTGTTATTAGATCAGATAAGAACCCTGGGCATGCAAGTAGAATAGCCGCAAACGACAGGCCGAATCTTTCCCTAAAACCTAACCCCTAAAACCTAATTCACGGTAGGTTTGAATTAATACGGTATACAGGCACCGTTAGTCGGATCGTCAATGCAGTTGATCAGCCAGTTTCCGGCTATGACCGCCAGGTCCGCCAGGTCAATTACACAGTCCTGGTTCAGGTCGCCGGCAAGAATATACATACAGGGTTTCTGCCAGTAAAGTTTGGGATAGCTGTCCGGATCCATCAGCCAGTCTTCCATGTCGCCGTCGTTTATGTCAAAATCCCAGCCGGCAATGAGAAATGTACTAATGTCTTGCATCTGTGCGGTAGTTTTGCCGATCGCCCCGAAGTTGTTATCTCCGGATACGCCAAGAACGCAAGTTTCAACATCCCAGAAACTGTCGCTGACACTGCCGCTGTAAAACTTGCCCACCAGCCCGCCAACATAATCGTTGCCGATAATCTTGCCGGTCGCATAGCAATGGGTGATGCTGCCATTATAAAGATAGCCTATAAGCCCGCTGACAGCATACCTGCCGTCAACCGCCCCTGTCGAATAACTGCAGCTGACGTCACCATTATTATTGCCCACCAGTCCGCCGATATTAGCGTCACCGATGACCTTTCCGGACGAATAGCTGCTTGTGATACTGCCGTTTAAATTATAGCCCACCAGTCCGCCGATAGAATCATCATCACCGTTAGCTGCACCGGTCGAATAACACCTGGTGATCGTGCCAATATTATGGCCAACCAATCCGCCGACAAAATCGTCGCCATTGGCGATTGCGGTTGAATGACTCTTGTTGATTTGACCTGCATTTTGTCCGGCTAACCCGCCGATTTGAAAGTTGCCGCTAACCATTCCCGCTGAATGGCAACTCGTGATGCTGCCGGAATTATTATAGCCAGCCAACCCGCCGATATAATCGTCTCCGCTGACTGTCCCGGACGAATAACAGTTCATGATACTGCCATCATTCAGGCCTGCAAGCCCCCCGGCATAATTGCCGGTACCGGTGATGGAAACGTTTTCCAATCCTAGATTTTTGACTTCCGCACCTGTGCCTAGTTTTCCGAAAAGGCTGCTGTAATATGCTTCGCTGACAGTCAGGTTACTGATGACATGTCCGTTGCCGTCGAAACTGCCCGAAAATTCTGTTCCGTCGAATGAGGAATCGGTGTCCGTGTCACCGGCGATAGGGGCCTGGGAATATGTCCCGGCCGAACCCAGATCGATGTCACTTTCAAGCCGGGTATAACCGCTCCAGTAGCCGGAATTTGAGCAAAAAGCCTGAAAATCGGCAAGGCTGCTGATCACCCACGGGTTTTCGGCGGTTCCATTTTGCCCCAAGTCGCCAAGATTTGCGCCCTCGGCAAAACCTGACGTTCCGGCTAACACAATCGCTATGACTAAAGCTACAGCACTTTTCATTGTATCTCCCTAACCTAAAGACGTTAAACACGAAATGTAGACTACAATGATACTATACCCGGCAAGGCAAGTCAAGGGAAAAGCCGGAAACAGTCCGATAAAAGCTAGTATGCGGCAAGGAAGACCGCAAGAAACGGAACCGGGTACCGTTTTTGGGGGTTTAGGCAGTTTATCGCAGTGCGATTATGGATTCAGAAGGGCACTTAGCTTGCTGACTATCTCGGCATTTTCCGGTAGTTCGGCGATGTTTGTGTTTTCGTCCGGATCCGTTTTGTGGTCGAAGAGCATGCGCGCGTTTTTCCACTCGGTGTAGAGGTATCTGTCGGTCTTTACGGCCTTTCCACCGAATTGGCTGAAAACCGCTTCCTTCCACGGCAGGTTCGGATCGCTCATCAGCGGGACGAAGCTTTTTCCGTCGAGCTGGTTTTGGGGTATAGGGATTGCCGCAATCTCGCAGAGACTCGGGTACATATCCACAAATTCTACCAGTGCGTTTGTTTTGTTGTTCTTTTTAAAGCCCGGTGCCCGGATTATCATCGGTGCCTGTAGGGCGTTATTGAGTGTGTTGTGCTTGCCCCAGAAATCATGCTCGCCAAGGTGCCAGCCGTGATCGCCCCAGAGGATTACGATGGTATTGTCGGCAAGCCCGAGCTTTTCCAACTCGTCTAAGATCTTGCCGATCTGTGCGTCGACATAACTTACGCACGCATAGTAACCGTGCCGCGCAAGGCGGTGGAAATCGTCGGTGCTTTTTCGGCCTTCGACTTGTCCGTAACCGTTGATCTCGCCGGAATTCTTGCATTCTTTCGGCAGGTTCTTTGGCTTGTACCGGTTGTCTGCCATGTCGATCTTATCGCGGTCATACATATCCCAGTACTTCTTCGGTGCGTTAAAAGGAAGATGCGGCCGCCAGAAACCGCATGCGATGAAGAACGGCTTGTCCATATCTTTGCATCTTCGCAGATCGGCGATGGTCTTGTTGGCTACTTTGCCGTCCTGGTATGCGTCGTCCGGTACGTCGGCAGATTCGCAGAATGGGCCTCTGCCGGATTTTTTGTTTACCAGTTTCGCCGACTCAGGGTTTTGCCAGATGCCGTACTTGTTATACCCGGCCCAGTCACCCTTGCCGTAATAGACCTCCGTAGACCGCCAGGGCTGTTCCGACCAGCTTTCTTTGTCGTCGGCCATCGTGTGATACACCTTGCCGTTGGAGATGGCGTGGTATCCGTTTTCCTTAAAATGTCCCGGAAGGCTCTTGAAGTCCTTTTTCAGATTAGTCGTCGACCATTGGTTATTATTTGTTCGCATCCCGGTCATTACGCTTACCCTGGAAGGCCCGCAGACAGGAACCTGGCAATAGGCCCGTTTAAAAAGCGTCCCTTCCGACGCAAGCCGGTCAATATTCGGCGAGATAGTTTCCGTATGCCCGTAACAGCCCAGCTGGATTCGCAGATCGTCAACCGGGATAAAAAGGATATTAGGTTTCTTGCCCGGTTTAGCAGCGGTGTTTATATTAGCCGTACAACCGGCGGGCAACAGGGCAAGGGCGGCACCGATCACTGCGGTTTGCTTTAAGAACTGACGACGTTTTATATGTATGAGACTTTCCATTTTAGTATCTTTCATTGTGCGTTACGGGCCGTAATTAGTGATAGTAAGCCATTAGCTTCTTTTTTACAGGATACAAAATTGTCTCAAAAAAACAAGCTAATTTCACTTTTGAGGTTCGTTTCGGCTTGTTATCCAACACGTGGATGCACTGTTTGCTTAGATCAAATCGTGCCAATAGTGGACATTGTAGATATATCCCACCTATGGTTTTTGGGGTTTTGGGGGCTAAATTAGGCCCAAAAAACGTCAGAAATTTGCATTTTTTGCGCACTTTTGCGCACTTTTTGGTCACTTTTGCGCACTTTTGAGCTTTTTTGGTCGGTGAAAATATGCGATAACTAAATTCAACAAACCCATACTGTCTCTAAACTGGGGTTTATTTTATTTTTAATAAAAGCAGCTTGTTTGCAATAATAATTCCCACCGTTACGTTGATATTAGCAGTGTGAATCAGACGTAACTTGAAATTAATATTATTTTTACAGGAGCATTATTTATGACTAACAAGAGAATTATTACACTGTTGTGTATCGGCCTGGCTCTTACGTTTGTTCTGTCCACAGCCGCTTTCGGCGAGGCCAGAAAAATTGAGATGGCCGGATACCTCGGCGTTCCGAATGACAAGGTGGACCAGTCCTATGACGGCGGTTTTTCGTTGTATGTAGCCGCCTGGCCGCTGGTTAAGGATTACCCCGGCAACAGTTTCCAGACCGGGCTTTTTGGAACATGGATGCACCCTCATTACGATAAAGAAGGAGCAGATGCCAAATTTTTCCCGAAGGACAGAGACAAGGGGATATGGATGTATACGGATATCGAAGGCGGACTCGGCTGGTGGCGGGACACATGCTTTGCCACGGAAACGCCCAAGTTCATCATGGGCGGGGTGGAACTCAATTTCAAGGGGTGGGCCAACGGTCCGGGCGCAGGACAGGGACGCGACTGGGATAAACCAAAAGGCAAATACGGTGTTGCGATGCTTAGTCCATGGGTGCTCTGGCCGCCGGACGGTCTCAATCTAAAGCAAGGTACATGCGGCCAGTTCTGGGGCTACGGTTATCTCCCCCTGCCGCTGACAGACCCTAAAACAAAGACCGCCGGTAAAGACGTGCCTACCGGTAATAACTGCTGGACCCTGTTCCTTAACTCCGGAAACTTCAAAGGCCCCGTTTGCTTCTTTACTCCTTATTTCTGGTCACGCGAATCAGTTTTACAGCCCGATCTTGCCGGTGCGTTTCTCGATTCCCGTCCTTCAGGGGCTAACAGGGCGCTGCAGATGGAAACACAGCATATCCCGGCAGCAATAGCCACGGACACAAAAGGCGATACTTATGCCCGCGTAGCTCCTACATCGTTCCCGAATAACAGGGACGGCAAATCGATCACCGTGCACAAGATCACCTCATACAACAAAAAGGCCCTATGGGATTCAACAGACGCCTGGTTCAAAGGCGGCCCGGCTGCAAGCGGTAAGATCGACCCGGCTGCTTCGACGATCCATCAGATCCCCGGCAGCGGCTGGTCCAGCTGGAGGATCGATCCTCCGAAAACTCAGGGGAAAGAAAGAATTCGTATCGCATGGGATTCATTTGCAACGCCGTTTGCGTCTGACCCGACAAGCTTTGGATTTAAATGGGATATGGATAAGGTAACCAAAACAGACACCAAAGACGGTTCGCTGATCACTCTTCCTCAATACTATAAGCTCGGCAAAGACGAGAAAGACAAACCGATCTGGGTTCCGGTAAAACGTAAAGACGTTCCCACGGATCTCGGTCTTGACGATGTCAAATTCGCCAAACCGGACGGCCCACCGCTGGGACCTTATGAAACACCTGAAGGCGAAGACACCTGCTGGAAATCTCCTGGCCCAGTCTCGGGACCTCACTATGCATATCCAGGTGACGGCACAAAGGTCACATATTACTGGTACCGTTTCGCTGATCAGCCTGCCATGCTAAATGCAGACCTGACCAAGGCAGAACGCGAAGTAGTCCAGAAGCGTGTAGAGAAACTCCACCGCCACTGGACCAAAGAAAAAACGTACCTGCCCGAACCGGCATTCGGCGAACTCGCTGACATCGATCCGGCTCTGATTCTCACCCCGCCAAAGGGTCTGGAAATTGGTTACGTACCGATCGTAACAAAGCAGGAAGCAAATGACTAATAAAGCAGCTTTCCGGCATGGGTAATACTTCTTTTTACCCATGCTTTAAAAAAAAGGATATTGGATTCCCCTATTATTTGTTTTGGGCCTTGTTATACAGGGAATTTGGGACATTGGGAATTATGATGATTTACGGCAAAATTGCAAATTCAAAAGTACCGAAAATAGAATTCTTAAGGATAATTAAAAACACCGGAGGATAATTAAAAACACCGGGAGTCTTTTTCGGGGGTTTCACTTTTTGGTCACTTTTGCGCACTTTTGAGCTTTTTTTGTCGGTCAAAAATTATGGAAACTAAATTCTTGATACCCTTAGTGTCGTTAAGTTGGGGTTTACCATGAAGTCCTTGAAGGAGAACTTGAAGGTCGTGAAGAAAAGAAAGGGAAGAAAAAAAGCGGCAATTGTTTTTTTCTTTTGATATTTTTGGTTTTGGGTATATAATAAAGTTAGGTGTAGAAAGTTTTAATCCCGACGTAAAGTCGGGACGCAAGCGAAGTGCGAAAGGTGAAAAGAGTTAGGCGTTAGTGGCGGATTGGAAATTTGATTTTTTAGAGGACTTGGGAGTTTGTCTTTGGATACACAAGTTAAGGGCTTAAAGGGATGGACCGGTTTGCTGCGAAGTATCTTGCCTATCTTGCCAAAAAGTGCCTGACACCTTTAATTTTCCCAGATTAAACCAAATAATTAAAATGCATATTTTGCTGGCGTTTTTGGGGGGCGTAGAGTCATTTTATAATAAAATGTTTTGATTGTCAATATGAGAATAGCTCGTGGTGTATTTGGGAACTGGGGATGTTTTCTATGATTAATTTCTCTTCCAGCTTTTTTGTCATAACAGGTGGTCCACAGATCAGAAATTCATATTCATTTAGTGAATGCGACAGGTGTTTTTTTAAAAGGCTGGTTGTGATATAACCTGTTTCTCCAGGATAGTTCGTGTCCTGGCTCATTACATGAATGATGTTGATTTGTTCGATGTTATCCAGTTCCTGCTTATATACAATTTCGCTTTGGTTTTTATTGCCATAAAATAAGTGAAGCTGTCGGTCGGGCTCGTAGGCGAGTTCTTCAAAGAGCCTGATGAAGGGTGTTATTCCGATGCCGCCAGCAATCATTACCAGCGGGCGATTGCTTTGAATAGCAGCATGACAGAATACTCCATAGGGGCCGTCTATGTAAACTTTTTCACCGGGTTTTATAGATTGCAGTAGTGTTGTTATTTTGCCGGAGGCTTTTACGGTTATTGAGAGTTCATGTGTTTGAGAGTTGTAATGTGAGACAGTAAAAGGTCTGGCAGGCCTTAAAAGGCCCCAGCGGAAATAAATAAATTGGCCGGGATGTGGTTTGATTTTAGCAGAGACTGGGGAAGCAGTGATCTTTGTAACAGCAGGGCCGACTACTTCGACAGACTTTACGAGATACTTTGTACTGAAAAGTTCTAGGCGGTAAAGCAGCCTGAAAATGAATAGAAGGGCAAGCAATATTGCCAGTAAGACCCAGAAATTGTAGAGGGCAGTTTCGTTTAAGGTCATTCCGATAGGCAGGCTATGGACAAAAATAAGTGGAAGAGCGATATAGCTTGTCAGGTGTATGCCGAACCACGTTGACATGGATATTCGGGCGCGGAAAAAAATGCTGGTAATAACTATCAAAATCATTAGCAAAAACGCTAATTCGCCAAGCAGAACATATACCTGAAAGGGCCAATCGCCTTGTAATAATAGAGGGTTGATATTTTTTTTCCCCAAGTAATAGATGGTGATGAATATTGGGTGTAAAGTTATCAATACAAGAACATATTTCCCTATGGTTTTATGGAGTTTTAAGACCCAGATGAGGTCGCAGAGAAATTTGCCCGTTATTGCTCTAAAGGACAGGAGATACTGCCACCCCAAAAGTATACTGCCGCAAATCGCCCCCATTTTTGCGAAGAATTTGAATAACTGAAGATTTACAGAAGGCTCATCAAAGCGAACGAATAACATTGGTATTGCGGTGGTGATTATGATAAGGGTGATAAGTATTA
>JAIPFN010000201.1 GCA_021736615.1 Phycisphaerae bacterium
AAGAAAAAAAGTAAAATCCTCCACCGAAAAAAAGAGTATTTTTTCTCGGTTGCATCAGATATTAAAGGTTAAAACGGAAGCACAACGAGCCACCTTATAAAAAAACTTTTTTGGTCTTGACAACGGGGAGTACTTTAAATCCACTAAAACATAATTTTACAGCTTTTGATAATCCGAGTCAAAAGCTATATCATTATTTAGATATTTTTTTGTATATTTTTAACTTCGACTAATTCATTCAGATACGCAACTAATTATCTCCGGATAACTTGTTAGTTTGGTGCAGGTAATAAATAATCTCTAATTTATCACTGCTGTCGGGCAATATGATTCAATGTAATTGCAATATAACCTGACAAGGAATCGTTGAATTATACGTAATGCTTGACCTTGTGAGATATTTTGTTATCGTAATGGCAAAGATCCCGGATGCCAATGCAAAGATTACTTAGCCCATAAAAACTTGTACTTAAGGAGTTTTATAGATGAGAAACCGCTTTAGCATACAGTTGCTGATTATTGTCATGTCTCTTATTATATGTCAAACTGTCTATGCCGATGCTAAGTCTCCCGATGGCCTGATGGTTGAATTGCTGACCGGTCCCGCCGTTTCGGGCATTACCGATCCAACCCCGGAATTCAGCTGGATTTTGCATTCTTCAAGCAAAAACGATTCGCAGAAAGCTTACCGTATACTCGTTTCCGCGGACCTGAAAAGCCTTGCCAGAGACTCTGCTGACATGTGGGATAGCGGGGTAGTCAATTCTGCTAACTCTATAAATGTATCCTATGCCGGCAATCCAATCCAATCTAACCAGTTCTATTATTGGAAAGTAAAGACATGGTGTAAGACTGGCGGCCAGAGCGAATGGTCCCACCCCATGATGTTTAAACCCGCCGACATTAGCGGTACCTACGCCACAACCAGATATCCCCTTGTCCAGACAGAGGTCGATCCGGTAAGTGTCGTCAAAAAGGGAGATTGCCGTTATCTAATCGATTTTGGCAAGGTTGCATTCGGGTTTTTGCGGCTTGATCCCGGTGATCTGAAAAGTGATTGTGAAATAGAAGTTCATTTCGGGGAAAGGGGTAATGCTGAAGGCATCATCACTGATCTTGGCAGAACTACCGTTCGCTATTATAAAGTCACCCAGACGCTTAAAAAAGGCTCCGGTAAACTCGACATTCATACGCCAAAAGACGGGCGAAATACTGGTGCCCGAGCCATCCACCTGCCGCCGGAATTCGGCATAGTCGCACCGTTCCGTTATATCGAACTGGTAAATTTCCCCGGCAAACTTACGAAAGATATGATCAAACAGATAGCTGTTCATTATCCGTTTAACGAAGGGGCCGCAAGTTTTAATTCATCCGATCAGGTACTAAACGACACCTGGGCACTCTGCAAATACAGCATGAAAGCCACAAGCTTCTGCGGTGTATACATCGACGGTGACCGCGAGCGAATACCTTATGAAGCCGACGCCTACATCAACCAGCTTTCCCACTATGGCGTAGACCGCGAGTATACGCTTGCCCGTTACAGCCATGAGTATCTTTTAGAAAATCCCACCTGGCCGACCGAATGGAAGCAGCACTCGGTTTTGATGGCTTATGCAGATTGGATATATACCGGCAATACGGAGTCGCTGGCGGCTAATTACAAAATTCTGAAAACACAGAAGACGCTTGAATTTTTCGCAGGTAAAGACGGACTGCTAAAAACCGACTGGCGCAGGCGCAAGGACAAACCAGACCGCGACATTGTCGACTGGCCGCCAAGTGAGCGAGACGGCTATGCATTTACGGAAATTAATACTGTCGTAAATGCGTTTCATTATAAAACGCTTGTACAGATGTCAGAGATTGCATTGGCGCTAGGCAAATTTGATGACTCTAAAGAGTACGTAAAGAAAGCTAGCGATTTTAAGGATGTATTCAATAGAACGCTATTTGATAAAAAGCAGGGGCTTTATGTCGATGGCGTTGGTACCGGTCACACTTCACTTCATGCGAATATGTTCCCGCTGGCGTTCGGGCTGGTTCCGAAAGACAGGCAAAAGAAGGTGGCTGATTTTGTAGTATCAAAGGGTATGGCGTGCAGTGTTTACGGTGCTCAGTATTTGATGGAGGGTTTGTATGAGGCGGGGCGAGATGATGCGGCAATGAAGCTTTTAACCTCTAAAGACATTCGAAGCTGGTACAACATGCTCCGCGTAGGTTCGACGATTACACTTGAAGCCTGGGACAACAAATTCAAACCAAACCAGGACTGGAATCACGCCTGGGGTGCTGTTCCCGGAAACATTATCCCAAGGTACTTGATGGGTGTTCGTCCTATCGAGCCAGGTTTCGCAAAGGTTCTGATCCAACCCCAACCGGCTTTGCTTAAAAACGCGACCGCCGCCATCCCGACAATACGCGGAACTGTTACCGTCTCATTCGACAACAAATCGAATGGCCCGTTTACTTTGAAAGTAGACATCCCCGCAAATATGATTGCACGGATAGGACTGCCGACAGGAAATAGCCAGAGCAAAACTATAACAGTAGACGGAACAAAAGTAGAGGCAAAGCTAAAAGACGAATACCTGTTCATAGATGAAATAGGCAGCGGAACCCACACGCTCATCCGCCAATAAACACTGCTTACATTTTGTTTTTGTTTTTGCAGAATGTCTCTTCTGTGATCCCTGTGTTTAATTTCAGGTCAGAAAACGCATAGCTGCCGTAAAGTTTTCCGCTGCGGTCGTAAAAGACCAGTGCCAGCGGCAAAATGTGTTTCGTATCGAAGTGTATTATTATCTTTCGGTATATGCAATTGTGGCCTTGGAAAGTCGCTTCCATAGCGACCGTCTCGCGGCCGTAGACATTTCCCTTACCCAGGTATCTCGACTTCATGGACCGGCAGCTTTGTGCTTCTGTAAAAACTTTATGCAGATAGATCATGTTCCTGTAGAATCCGAATTCGTCGGCAGTCTTCAGACTGCCTTTTAGGGCCTCTTCGCACTTGGGTTTGCGTTTAACCGATTTAATCCATGCAAAAACACCTGTCGGATGAACATACATGTTATTGTTTTCTTTGCCTTCGACGTACAGGAGTTTGTCGATTGTCACGGCGTTTTTTTCCCACTTCATCAGCAGCGAATACGGCTCATCTCTGAACCAGAAAGCTATCTCCTGCGGTTTGATCAGTTTGCCGTCGATCCTTTCCTGTTTGTGAAGAACAGCCGTATAGTCCTTAATATTCCGGTCATAAAGTGCCATACTCCATTCGAGCAGCTCAATATGGTCGGTTTTGGCCAACTCTATCAGCCGCTCTGCCGACGGCGAAGCTGGAGCGGCATTTCTTGCGGCATTTCGTAAACTCTTTTCATCTCTGCGATTGCCCGGAATACCTGACCCGCTCGCAAAACACATTGACGCAAATATCAACATCACCGTAAGTAAAAGCAAAAAAGTGCCTTCACGCCCAGCCCTGCACGATTTGTCAATATAGTAATTATTCGCTATTATTATATTTTTCATGGTATACATCAGTCACCCCCACTGAAAGATTCAAGTAATTTGTATACGTTTACAAATGCCGGAAAGTTATATAAATTTTCTAAAAAATAAAAATTAGCAATTTTCAATATGCGTACCCAATTTTGATTAATTCTCAGGTACTACCCCCCCGATTGGTTCGTTTGTTAATGTACTTGAGTTTGTGCGGGATGTTCGTATGCCATTTTCAAAAAAGTGTATTTTACCGCCTATGCAGGATTTGCCGGATGCAATGAATAAAGGGCCTGTCCAGATTAGAAAAGGCTGGTTCCTCCCCAAACTCCACTAAAGCCCTAAGCTTTATGCCTGGCTAATTCTACCTGCAGTACGCTGATATCGGCCGGTGTTATTCCGCCTATCCTGCTTGCCTGTCCGAGCGTTGCCGGGCGAAACTGGATCAGTTTTCCACGGGCCTCGTTGCTAAGGTGTTTTACCGAGTTGTAATCGATCTCGTCGGGCAGTTTGATCTTTTCGAGGTTCTTGAAACTTTCGATCTGTTTAAACTGTCTCTTTAAATAGCCCTCGTAAGTTGCGTCGATGACCGCTGCTTCGATGACATCGCCTCGCAGGTTCATCGCCTTAACTTCGTCGACCTGGCAAAGTGTACCGGCCAGCGGGTTTTCAGTTTGCTTTAACTGCTGCCACAGGGTCAGCCCTTTGTTTCGGGTCGCCTTAAGATACTTCTCAAGTTCGGCAATACCGTCAACCTTTTCCATAAACCGCCGCCATCGCGTATCATCGACCAGCCCTATCTGACGGCCTATCGAGGTGAGTCTTCTGTCGGCATTGTCGCTTCGCAGTGTCAGGCGGTACTCGGCACGAGAGGTGAACATGCGGTACGGCTCGTTGATCTCCTTGGTCAGCAGGTCATCTATCAGAACACCGATATAAGCTTCATCACGGTCCAGAACAAAAGCGTCCATTCCGGCGATTTTACGTGCGGCGTTTACTCCTGCTACCAGGCCCTGTCCGGCGGCTTCTTCGTATCCGCTGGTGCCGTTAATCTGACCGGCCAGGAAAAGCCCTTCGACTTTTCTGGTTTCAAGATTCTGACGAAGCTGCCTTGCCGGCGCATAGTCGTACTCTATCGCGTATGCATAAGTGGTGATCTTTGCGTTTTCCGTTCCCGGCAGCAGCCGGATCATATCATCCTGAACGTCTTCCGGCACAGAGGTGCTTATTCCATTACAGTAGATCGTTGTGCCCGCGCTGTCCTCGGGTTCAAGATGAACCATATGTCTTTCTTTGTCGGCAAAACGCATTATTTTTGTTTCGATGCTCGGGCAATACCTCGGACCGGTCGATTGTATTTGCCCGCTGTACATCGGAGCACGGTCAAGGTTGGCTTTTAGCAAATCGTGGATTGCCTTGTTGGTATAAGTGATCCAGCAGGGCACCTGCGGACGGTCGATACTGTCGTTCAAGAACGAAAATGGTTTTGGTATCTCGTCGCCGGGCTGTTCTTCCAACGCTTCGTAGTCGACTGTCGTTCCGTCGAGTCTTGCAGGCGTTCCGGTTTTTAACCTGCCCAGTTCGATCCCAAGTTTTTTCAGGCTCTCGCTAAGTGCATTGCTAGCCGGTTCACCGATGCGTCCGCCTTGCCACTGTTTGTCGCCGGTGTGCATAAGCCCGCGCAAAAACGTGCCCGCTGTCACAATAACGGTCTTGCAGGCGTATTCAGTTCCGTCTGTAAGTCTGACGCCTGTGACCTTTGAATCTTCTGTGAGAATCTCTGCGGCTTCACCTTCGACTATTGTCAGTCTTTCGGTCTCTTCAAGCCTTTTGCGGATATAGTCTTTGTATTTATATTTATCGGCTTGTGCGCGTGGGCTTTGAACGGCAGCCCCTTTGGAACTGTTGAGATGGCGAAACTGTATGCCCGTTTCGTCAATAGCCTCACCCATGATCCCGCCGAGCGCATCAATCTCCCGAACGATCTGCCCCTTGGCAAGCCCCCCGATAGCCGGGTTACAGCTAAGCTTGCCGATAGTCTCGACACTCATAGTTATCAGCAGAGTATCAGCCCCAAGCCTAGCAGCCGAATGAGCAGCTTCGGCCCCGGCATGACCGCCGCCTATTACAATACAATCGAAACCTTGCTCTGTCATGTTACATCTCTAAGTGCTACCACCGATGCTATCGCAAAGTTCGCTGTGTGTGTTATGCTCAGGGTTAGCTCCTCTATCCCTGCTTCGTCGGCGATTCGTTTTACTTCGCCGGTTATTTCCACTATCGGCTGGCCGAGCGGGTTGTTTACCACCTCTATATCTGTCCAGGCGATATTTCCCCGCCACCCTGTTCCGATCAGTTTCAGCACAGCCTCTTTGGCGGCGAATCTTCCGGCTAGTTTTTCGACCCTATTCTTGACGGAGTTTGCGTCGGCCTGCTCGCGTTTGGTGAATACACGGTCAAGGAACCGCTCGTCGTGCTTGTCCATCAAAGCCTCGATACGAGGGAAGTCTACTAGGTCAATACCATGTGCGATTATTTTCATATTTTAATAGCCTTTGGCTTTTAGCCATTAGCCTTTAGCTTTGTTATTATTTCGAAGGCTTGCTTTAGGCAATAGTCTGTAAATACGTCAAGGTCCTTTACGTTGGCCTGCTCAACTATTTCGGTGAAAAGTTTATTGTATTCCTCTCGCTGGGCGATAAGCCTTAGTTCCGATTCGATCCTGCCCTGCACCTCCGTAAACGCGACGGTTCCGCCAACACGCTTATCTTCGAGCTTCATAATAAAGACGTGCCCGTCCGTCTCGATAACGTCCGGATCGTCGCCTGCTTCCATTTTCTCAGCTGCTTTTTCCAGTACGTCTAAAGGTTCTGCCAGCGAGCCTACTGACCAGTCGGGCCAGAGTCCCCCGGTATTTTTCCCGACCCCGTGTGAGTTTGTCTCGGCGAGTTTGCCGAAATCCTCTCCTGCCTTTATTCGTTCGAGGAGTTCTTTGCCCTTACGCAGGGCGGCCTGTTTTCTGGATTCGCCGTTTTCGACTTTGATCTCATCTGAGGTAAGTTTGTCCGGCTGGATGTCGATAACACGCATTTTCAGCCTGGAGTCCCAGATGAAATTCGGATCATTCTCTGCAATATACTCATTATACCTGGCTACCATGTCGCCGTGGGAGATTGGTATATCTCTCTTAATTTTCTTGGATATGTACATTTGTGTCATGATGAACTTCTTTTGAAACTCGGTGAAATCTTTCCAGTCTGAGATCCCCAGTTTCATTGCCTTGAACGCCGATTCGGCGCGGGCGCGGTTATGTCCGTATTTAGCCAGATGCTTGTTAGCTTCCTTCTCTGCGGCCTTTTCGAGGATTTCATCGATATTTGACGGAGCGTTCTTTTTTGCCAGTTTATAAACCAGTACGTCGCTTACCTTGCTCATTACGATCTGGCTGACAACCGGTTTGGCTTTTTCGTAAAAATTGTCATATATGTTTTTCATGTCATCTTTCCCATATTCGGCATCCCCCCCACGCTTGACATATATCGCAAGTATGGCCATTGGGGTTAAAGCTTCGAGAACCGGCTCGTTGTTTACGATCTCGTTGGCGGTAATCGTCTCGCCCATGATCGACAGGGTAACTCCCCCCGAAGGTTCCGGAAGACCTTCCACCTTGGCATAGGGCATCTTTGAAATTTCTTCTTCAGTAAATTTACCGTATTCCCGCTCCTTAAATCTGCATCCGCCAATAATGACTGCAAAAACGACGGAAAAAACCGTAATCATACAATAAGATCGCATTAAGACTCCGTAAACAATTATCAAATTAGTTCGGCCCGCATCATGCGGACCCATTGCTAAACAGGATAAATATCCCATAAACCAGTAAAAAATCCAGCAAAAAACATGAATTCAATGATTATTTTCTATTTTTTGCAATTCAAGTAAAGCGGTTTTTATTGGGATCATTACGTCTTGGCGAGCATTGGTGCCCTTTATGTTTTTGGTTCACATCCAATAAAGTTGATAGATGATGCGTCTTCAATGTAAAAATTAAAATGCAAAAAGCAAAATGACAAATAAAAACTTAAAAATATTAGTCCGGCCTCAACGGTAAAACATGCTTTATTGTTCGTTTGGGTCTATTTTGAATATCCTTATTGCCGGTCCTTAAATTTCCAGAAAACGCTTTTGGTTCATAAAGCTTCATAGGAGTTCAATATGGCTTGTCAAGCAGTTTCGCTTTTTGCAAAACCAGGCGGACCCCAATTTTGATCTTTAATTTTTGATTTTTACAATACAATGTGAATCAACTTTCTGGGAGTTGAACCATGTTTTTTATATCTTCCAGGCAAACCTAAGCTGGCTTTATGCACCAACCAGAAATTGTCCTGAACTAGATTAATTTCTGTCAACTTATCACAGGACGGGCCCAAAAGTCGAGTCCTTCATTAGACATTATACAATATGGAACATCCGCCTTTGGCAGAGTCATTATTCATTTCAAACTGGCCGATAGGTCAGTTTGAGTTTTTAATTCCCTTTTCCATCAGCAGCTCGTATGAATAGCCGGAACCGAAATCTTTATCCAGGGCTATCGTTCCCTCGAATTCCACTACATCTCCGACATTGACAGTTTCCTGGGTTGTGACCAGCAGATCATTTGTTCCTGCTACACCGGTTCCGTCTTGTAGGTGTACCCAGTTTTTGCCCATTATAGCGGCGTTGAATTTAGTGACTTTTCCTTTTATCCTAACGACCTTGTCGCTGTACGATTTGCGGTTGGAAAATAGTTCTCCGATCGTCAATCCGCCCTCGGCCGGTTCAACTTTGATCGGCTCAACTGTTTTATTTGCAGGCGGACTTGGAGAATAAACCGTAGAACCGCCGTCGGACAGCTTTTTGACCACACTGACAAAAAGGATGGTTTCAAATGTTTTGTTCAATTGCTTGCTGTGAAAATTATTCATAACAAGCGGATTTTCAAAAGAAATGGTATCCCCAACCTTGATCGGCATTTTTTGTATAGCCATCCAAAGCTCAGTGCCGTTTTCGTCGGCCTTTAAGTACATATAAGACTCTGTGTCGAGAACCTCGGTGACAACAACCGTGTGAACCCCGCCACTCGGCACCGTCGCGGCAGGGTGCGTATGTACCTCGGATTTCGTTGGCGGCTGTGACTGGGGCAGGCGTTTTACCTGACGCTGCTGCGGCTGCGTATTTTGGGATTGCGAACTGTCTTCTTTGCAAGACGACAAAAACAGGATTGCAGTAATAGATATCAAATATAGCAATGTCTTCATGGATTTTCCTTTTTATGAAATCCAGACTAAGTTAGTCTTTTAAAGTTAATTTACATAGTGAATATTGTAACAAAAAACTGTTAAAAATAAAAGTAAATTACTATCTCAGACAGAGGAGTTAAGCGAAATTATTTCGGGTTTACGTAATGTTGGCTTCCAGCCAACATCACACCAGACTACCCTTAAAGGCTGTTGACTGCACGTAAATTTTGTAATTTATCATTTGAGCAACATACCCGCGAGCACCCCAAATAAAACCCCAACAAAAAAAACCGTAATTCGTAATTGTTTTCCCACCCCTTGTCATCCCCGCGGACGAAATGACGAATTACAGCTTAAAGCAGCTTGCGGTAAACCGCTTCGATAGTGTCTACCATCGTATCCGGGGCGAATTTTTCCACTACCGATTGCCTTGCGTTTGCCCCCAATCGCTCCCTGAGGGCTTTATCGCGTATTAGCTCGCCGCAGGCCTCAGTCAATCCTTCGACGTCTTCGGGTTCGACGAGTCTGCCGGTATTTTCGTTGACAACTTCTTTTGCCCCGTCAATGTCGAAGCTAATCGCCGGTTTTCCGGCTAGCATCGCCTGCGGTAGGACTCGGGCAAGCCCCTCGCGGAGCGAACAGTGGACAAGGATGTCCGAAGAATGCAGCACCCGGGGTATTTCGGTCGGGTCCACCATGCCGGTAAAGCGGAATCTGTTGGTGAGATTTTCCATCTGGATCTGGCTTTTCAGCTCTGCGGTAAGTGCACCGTCCCCTACGAACAGCCACATGCAGTCCGGGAACTGACCGGCGAGTTTTTTCGCAGACTCGACGATGTAATCGTGCCCCTTAAGCTCTGCCAGCCGGGCGATGCAGGTGATAACCACCGCCTGCGAGCTGATTCCATGCTTTCTGCGGAAATCGTTGATTGATTCCGGCGAGGGGGTTTGCAGATACATATCTTCCTCTATCGCCGAATATGCCGTCGTAAAATCGCCCGGTTTTCCGATACCGGCGGCGATGGCCTTTTCGTTCATTACATCGGCCACAGACAGAAATGCGTCGGTCTTTTTGGCCGTTTGTTTCTCGATAGCGATATAGAATTTGTTGATCAACTCGCTCTGATACGGGTGGAAAGCCAGTCCGTGGATAGTATGAACCACCTGCGGCAGTTTAGGGTTACCCCATTTATTCTTGAGAGCATATCCTGCGTATCGCCCTAGAATGCCCGCTTTTGCCGAGTGAGTATGGACGATGTCCGGCCCAATGTCGGCAATGATCTTCTTGATTTGGGCGTAGCTGACAATGTCATACACCGGCTTGATAGCCCGCCGCATCTTGTCGACAACGATAGTTTTATACTTCTGGCCCTCGGTCTGCTTGAACATTTGCCCTTCAGGCCCAAGCGCAGGACCCGTAATAAGCGTAACATCATGCCCCCGCTCAGCCAAAAGCTTGCAGGTAATAAGAGTATTCTCCTGGGCACCGCCAAGGATCAAACGAGTTATAATATGTACGATTTTCATAAGGGCGATATCATAACGACTATCAAATAAAAATCAACCAAAACTTCAAAAAACCTCTTTAAACTGATCAACGCAAACTTGACTTTGCCGACAACACGTAATAAAATATTCGTAATTCAATCTTAAGCCGCATTAGTTAGTCATTACAATTTGTTTAAAGGTTTAGAGTATGACAGAAGAAACAAAAGCAATAAAGGAGACTGCAATAGCTGCCCAGGAAATCGCTAAAACATCTGGTAAAGCTATAGATGCAGGTAGTAAGTTCGGGGGATTTGTAGCGAAATATATTTCTGGTCCACTTGAACAAGCGACTGGTATAGTTGAAGATAAGTTTAAATATATCAGGTGGGAACGTCAGCAAAGATTAATGCTCCGTGCAGAGGACTTCATGAAAGAGATTGGTTTAGCATCTCCAACTAGACCTGTCCCTTTGAAATTGGCCATTCCACTGCTTCAAGGGGCTTCGATGGAGGAAGACGACGACTTGCAGGATATTT
>JAIPFN010000202.1 GCA_021736615.1 Phycisphaerae bacterium
CCTATTAACCTTCTCAAACTTCTTCGCTTTACTAAAATCATACCCGGCCTGGATCAATAATTCGTTTTCTTTATCTTTGATTTCCTGCGGCAGTTCACCGCTTTGTTTCCATTCGGTTATTTCAACAGAGCCAACATAATCTGTCGCTGCCTCGCCGTCCTTTCTCGGGAATGAACAAGTTAGCTTGAAAGACTCAGCAGCACGTTGATCGAACGGGTAATCTGGTGAGACATAAAGATTGACACTTGTACCGTCCATGCTCGAATGCCTGCCATATTTGCTTCTGTAGTGTCGATTTAAGTTGTCACTAACGCTTGAAAAGCCGTTAAATCTGCGACCATCTTTTCTGCGGTTCTCTGATTTAGATGTAACAAGCCACACCGCACCATATTTCGTAACCCCGATGTCGTCAACTATGGGCATATGATACTGTGAATTTTTGAAAGTATGCTCAGGTACATAATTTTTGCCGCCCGGGTCCTTCAAGAATGCATAGGCAAGGTTCGCCTTTTCTTTTTTGCTCTTAAGGTCTGCTTGTGTTAATAATTTTTCATATTTTTGGTGATCAAAAAAGTCATCAGGCTGCTGTTTTTCATAGTTGACAAATACATCCATACTGCCGCCGTTATCAGGATTCCAGCTTCTAAACCGTACAGGAAGTCTACTTTCACGCAGTGCCCATATGCGCATCCACTCATTCCCAATTGATGTATCAAGGTCGAAAACTAACAGGTCCTCAGAGATAATCGCAGCAGAGTTTATTTTGGGAGTAGTCTCGACCAGATTGCCTCTTTGAACCAGTTGAACAAGATTGTCAAGAGAAAAGGATTTATGCTTACATATGAATGTAATGTAATCTCTACCAATCTCATTGTACTCATCTTTATTTAGAAGTTTTTTTTCTTTAAAGTTAAAGCAAGCCGTAATTTCGCCTTTTTCCGCAAAAAGCACCTGGCTGTCAACACGCAATCTAGCTTTTTGTTCATTGCTAACCCAGAGTTCCACCTGTATTGGTTCAGAAGATGCATCTTTCTTTGCATAGACAACGGCACTATAGGAAGACATTGAGCGAAACTTTTTAACAACATCTGCCCAGGCAACACTGGAACCATCTATCGACACACCAGACTTATTTATTCCGATCAGTACAGCAATAATAATTATCGTTGCTATACTAAATCTTGTAATTCTGCTTTGCATGACCATCACCCAGACATCACGCCGCAATCCCGGTTTTGGCGGTTTTGGTTTATCTTTTATTTCCGTAAGTTCATCCAGCGGAGCCTTCAAACCAGTGATTAACATAGTTATTACAAATGCCAGCGGGAAGAAAAGATTGCATACAATGTTAAGTACCGCGTCTTTGGAATACAGCCAGTATTGAAATAGCAAATAGAAAATACCCGGTGCAATCAATGATGTTAAAAGCCAGAGAACCATTGTCAGCATAATAAGGCGAGGCCATTTTATAACACGTCTGCCGTTCTCTTTACCTACAAACAAATACGCAAACCTTCTATGCTTGCCATGAACAAGATAATTAAGCCTATCCACCTTTTTGCCGCTTTCATAAGATTTCCTGTAGTAACCGGGACCGAATATTAAAAACATAACCATGCAGCTAGATACTGCTATAAGAAATGTAACGACAATCGGTATGCCAAGCTTACTTTCTATGCTGTCACTGAAAAAACACACCCCGACCATAGCAGCGGCAAATACTCCAAACAACCCGACTACACGCCAGTTAAGAGCATTCAATTTTTTCTTTTCACTATCCAGCATAACTCTGAAATTTTCACGTTCAGTATCTGTAATACCCGCCGGATCGATCCCGTCGGCCTTTAACAGGCCCTCAAATAATTTTTTATCGTTATCCATTTTGCTTATCCATTTCTTTGCGAAGAGATTGCTTAGCGTAATATATCCTTGACCGAACCGTCCCGACCCTGCAATCGACAACTTCGGCTATCGATTGATAATCCATCTGCTCGATAAAGCAAAGCGTAAGCACTTCTCTGTGGTATGGTTTTAATTCATTCAGGGCGTGGTGCAATCTCTCAGCGTCATCTGCGTCAAAAACCGGTTCATCGCCGCCTGATACGGCAAGTTCTTCCTCCGGCAGCGAAACAAACCTGTCTTTTCTCCTGAACCTGTCATAAACTTTATTCCTTGCGATACGGTAAAGCCAGACATTCAAACAGCGGGCATCTTTCAACTTTTTGATCTTCTTAAACACGGTAAGCCAAACATCCTGAAGAGTGTCGTCTATATTCGCACCGCCGCTGTCAAGCCGCCGAACATAGTATTTCAGCCTCGGCTGATACATCTCAAACAGCTCTTCAAAAGCGGCCCTTTCGCCTTTCTTGCAGCGATGCACTATCGATTGAAGCAATTTGTCAATTTCCATATATGTCCCTTGAAAGCTTTCCCGTATCACCGAAAAAGACGCAGCCGGACCCGGTTAGTTCAAATAAAAATAAAATTTCCACAATTTTATCAAATTCCACCCCAAAAATCACGAAAAACCCGTAGGGACATCCCTTGCCGGTGCCCATTGCGACCTTTCAAAATCAACAAAAAAAGCCATGGCCAACGATCAAGTCAGCCATAGCTTTTTTTGTAACTGGCAGCGAATGCTGAAAACCCCATCTTTGAAACTATTATTATAGGGTAATCGAAATCGCAATTATTTCATACTGTACTTGTCAATCTCGGCCAGACGATCTGCGATCCATGCGTCCTTGTCAATCTGACTGGGTCTCTTTGATTGATCATGATATAATCTTGAACTCTTATTTTTTCCCCAGAGTTTTGCTATACCGCCATCACTGTGTTTCTTACAATGCTCATCCATCTCTTCGTCTGTAAACGGTATAGATTTCAGTAGAAGGTGTTTTTCTGCAACGACCGGTTCAAGTGATTTTACAAGATCATACACACTGCTTATTTGGTTTTCCAGGTTCACATAGGCATCCGGCACATCTAATGTTGCAATTGGCTTGAAGCGTTTTCTGTCTGGTAGTCCGGCCGCAATTCGTTTTGCCGCCAGTTTCCCATTAGCATATAGATAATAGAGTTCAAATTTACACTGACTGACTTTTTTATTTCCAAATCCACTTGGTTCAAAAATTGTCCACTTTACCTTAAGGCCATTATGATAGATCCAAGCCAGCTCTCTCGGGTTATAGGAGGTACCCAGAACTTCATTTCTTTCAAAGCAAGACCCAAATTGATAATCCCCATAATTCATAGCCCGCGGATCTGTAGACTTTATATCCGCCCTGGTTTGCTCTGTGGGCCTCAATGATGTTAATGCAAAGATCAGACCATTCTGACATCTTTTCAATTCATGTACTGCAAATATAAGTCCCATTTCCTCAGTTTTGAAAATTGCGTTTTCGAGTTTAAAATTACTATCAAGCATGCCATTAGCTTTTACTATCTCTACATCAGAGCCAAAGTCAGGCTCAAAAATAGAATTATCAAAGTCAATATCATACTCCACATGGCATAATTCAATCGTCTTCCAAACTCCATCTTCAAGTATTTTCTCTTCGAACCGTCTAAACCTGTTATTTTCATCTATCCAGAACATAAGCTTGGTGCTGTTTGCTTTTTCCGGATAGGACCCTGTATAAAGTTTGCACATAACTTTATCGATTTCCATGTCTCCGGTATTGTCTCTCGTACATTTGTCCAGATAGCGACCTGGCTCGGTAATTTCTCTGGGAAGATCATCAATGCCGGAACTTTTGTGCTGTATAGCAGATGTACTGCCCTTATTATACTTCCAGCGATAATCTCCATCATCAAGAATCAAATGCTCTTTTTCGTTACGTTTCCAGGTTATCTTTATCCCGGTGCCACGCTTATACCATATCTCGTTACTTTTTTGCAACTTACCGTCTCTAGGAGACAGCCCTGTTATATGGATCGTACTCGCCTTTTTCGCAGCCTTAACAACTTGTGCATAAAGAGTAGATTCTGAACTAGTGAAAATGATTAACACCGCAACGATTATTATTGCAGCGACGGCAATCCTTGTCATTTTACTTTGCATAATTATTCTCCAAATGCCGATCCCGCAAAAACCATGCTCGCCCTTGCTGGACTTTGCTTGCACTTCTCGAAGTCCATCAAGTATCCGCCGGTCTTTCTTAAGATTGACATCAATATCAAATTCTTTAATTAAATTTTCAATATCTTTTCTGGGTCTCATTTTTTGGCCTCACTATTCAATATTGACCTCAGTTTGTCCAATCCATAGCGGTACCTGCTTTGGATCGTTTTTGTTGACGCTGCCTGCAATTTGGCAATCTCGCGAAACTTCATATCGCCATGCAGATGCAGCACTACCACTTCTCGCTGCTCAAACGGAATCTGCCCCAGTGCCTCATGCAGTCTAGCGGATTCTTCCTTAAGCACAACCCACTGATCGGCCCCTTCTTTGTCGGAAACAATAGCCCCGGCCTCGCTAAGCTCAACATACGACCGAACTTTCTCATTCCTGATCTTATTGCGAACGCCGTTAACAACACACATCCGCAAATAAGCCTTCAAACTTCCGCCAACCTTAAGCGTATCAGCCGACTCAGCAAACCGCACAAACGCATCATGCACAACATCTTCTCCGGCGCTAACATCATACGAAAGCGCCGCAGCTATCTTAAGCAAATACAGCCTGTACTTTTCATATATACGTTCAAGCGCATCGCAGCTGCCGCGCTTAAACCGAAGTATCAGTAGTCTATCTTCCAGCATCAATTATCCACAACTAAAACGATCGTTCCATACTTACAACACACGCAAGTAACCAGTTTTGACTTAAGAAAACAAATATTTTTCAGAATTTTAATAATTTTAACAAATCCCAGCCCAAAATGCACGAAAAAGGCGTAGCTGATAACTGATAACTGATAACTGATAACTGATAACTGATAACTAATTGCTAATCGCTTTTTAATCCATTAGAATATACCCATGACCAAAGACCCAAAAGAACACAAACTGGAAACGATTCGGGAAAGAATCGCCAAATTCCCCACCGGCCCCGGTCTGTACTTCATGAAGGGCCCCGGCGATGTGGTTCTGTATATCGGCAAGGCCAAGAACCTCCGCTCGCGTGCGTCCAGCTATTTCCAGCCGTCCGCCGACCTTTTCACCTCCCGCGGCCCCAAGATCGTCGAGATGATCAACAAAACCATCGATGTGACATACCTGGAAACCCCCAGCGAAGTAGACGCCATCCTCCAGGAAGCCCGGCTGATCAAAGACATCCGCCCGCAGTACAACACCGACCTGGTCGACAGCAAAACTTTTCCGTACCTGGAGATCACAACCCGCGACGAATTCCCCGGCGTCTACATAACCCGCAACCCTAAAAGCGAGCGAAGCAGACTCTTCGGCCCCTTTACCGGAGTAAGCGACCTCCGCGCAGTCGTCGTCCTCCTGCAAAAAATATACAAGTTCCGCACCTGCAAGCTCGACATAAAAGAATCCGACGAAAAACGCCGCTTCTTCCGCCCGTGCCTGCTATACAGCATCAAACAATGCACCGCCCCATGCGCCGACAAAATAGACCGCACCCAATACCGCCAGCTGATAAACGACCTCGTCAAATTCCTCCAGTCAAAACGCTCAACAATTCTCCGCGGCCTCCACCAAAAAATGCAGGAAGCATCAGACGCAATGAACTTCGAAGCAGCCGCAATGTACCGCGACAGAATACGCCTAATCGAAAGACTCGACCAGCGAGGAACCGTAAGCGCAAACGTCCAGCCGGAAGTATTCGCCGCCGACCCATCCGAGGCACTCGAAAAACTCCGCAAACTATTCAACGTCACCCAGCCGATCCGAATAATAGAAGGCTTCGACATAGCCCACATCTCCGGCACCGACACCGTCGGCTCACTGGTAAAATTCATAGACGGCCGACCCTTCAAAAGCGGCTACAGAAAGTTCAAGATAAAAACCGTCAGCGGTATAGACGACTACGCCTGCATGAAGGAAGTGCTAACCAGAAGATACAAACACGCCAAAGAAGGCGAAGAACTTTTCCCCGACCTGATCCTGATAGATGGCGGCAAGGGCCAGCTCCACGCAGCCGAAGACGCCTTCCGCCAGATGAACGCCCCAATCCCCCTGATCGCCTCGCTAGCCAAAAGAGAAGAAGAAATCTTCGTGCGCGGCAAAGAAGATTCAATAAAACTCCCGCCAAACAACCCGGCAAGAAAACTCCTCCAATACGTAAGAGACGAAGCCCACAGATTCGCCCAACACTACCACCACATACTAAGAAAAAAGAAAATGCTAGGACAATAAACAAGGAGAAGAAAATGCAAAACCAAAACGAGGAAACAAAAAAAACAACGTATGGGAAATATCTAATAAATACATTCGCTTTTCTGATAGTAGCCACCCTGATCTACTGGCTTTTTATCCCAAAACATGTCGATAAACATCTTGCCAGGATAGTAATATGCAAGACCAATCTAAAACATATTGCAATGTCACTAAAGCTTTATGCAACTGATCAAGAATATTGGCTGCCGCCCCATGAAAAATGGAATGATCTGCTCACACCTTATCAAAAAAATAATAAAATCTTAAGGTGCCCAAACGACAAAACAGAAGGCGACAAGGTTTGCACATATGTTCTAAATAACAATATTATAAAACTTAAACCTTCAACCCCCTCGGACCTGATAATCGCATTCGAGGGTCCAACAGGCTGGAACCAGTCAGGCGGCCCGGAGATGATGGTATACAGGCATATAGAAAATACAAAATGCAACGTCGCCTTGGCCGACGGCACTATTAAATCAGTCAACGAAGCCGAAGCAAAAAAACTAAAATGGAAACCATAAAATAGATTTCAATCTTTCCTCTTATTTCCTCTGTGGCCCTCACTTTATATTTGCGCCCGACACAGAAGCGCGGGGGCGCAAGCCCCCCGAATAAAACCCCGACAAAACAAGCCCCCTCTTACAAAAGTTGTAAGCCGTATTCCACAAAACAAATATCACGTGTTTTTATTTAAAAAAATAATCCGTGTAATCCGCGAAATCCGCGGATAAAAAAACCGACTTACGACTCACGAGTTCATTCCGCTAAATGTCGAACGACCCCAAGATTGCGAAGCACAACAAGATCAGCCTTACGAACCGGCGTATCCTCAGACTTTTTATAATCCACATCCATAACTTCAATAAACTCCGCCGTATAATCCTTAAGCACCCCGGCGCACTCAACGATCCTGTCGCCCTTAATAACCTCAAGCACAACCTTATGCCCGATATACCTCTCCAGCAGCGGCTCATACGAAGTCCCCACCGATTCGACAAGTTCCTGCTTCATCTGCGTAACATACTTGTCCTGGCTGGACAGCGTCCCGCCTGCCGTCGAAGTCTTTTTCGCCCTGCTGATCACCAAATCCATGATCTCGACCACCGCGTCGCGAATCGTCTTAAAAAAGTTTTGCGTTTTGCGTTTCATCCGCCAGAGCAGTCCCGGATGATACGTCCGCTCAAGATCCCGCTGCCGTTTCTTTTTACCCTCCTCGCTAAGCCTGTCATGATACCGAACAAACGCGGCGATATTAGCAAACTCAAATTTATAAACAATAAAGCTAGCCTCAAGATGCCCGTCCGAATCAGTATGCTTTTCCGGATAAGTCAGTTCGATTCCGGTATTTTCAACCCGCAGCTTCCCCCAGACATCCTTGCCGTCCTTATTCTCAACAGTAACCATATATCCCGCAAAATCCTTCAGACACTTGTCCCGGTGCAGTTTCTTGATAATCATCCCGACAAAAGTCGAAACAGCGATAAACAAAACCGTAATATAAAAAGCAGCATCAAGCATAGAAAACTCCAAATAGAAAAATAACTGTAAGAAAAAGATTCTATCAAACAATAATAAATAATCAATAATCAATAATAAATCAAAAAAGGACACCTGGTCAAGCAAGAAATTAAACTTTACCCTTGATTTCCAGTCCAAAATCAGCGATAATAAACTTGACAAGAACGTACCGCCTGCATCTTGCCGGCATTGTTTGCGTAGAGTGGGCCGTGCCCACCAAATTAATATAGCTCCGCCAAACGCGGTTCAAACAGCTAATTGCTGACCGCTGACTGCTAATCGCTAAAAAAAATATGGCCAAAATAAAAAGTAAAATCTTACAGGACCTATTTTCCGAGCTGCGTTTCGCCCCAGCCGCCCAGCAGCAAAACCAGCTACGCGCAGCCGGCGAGCTTGCCCAGATAATCGACCCGGAAAAAGAGTACCCATTTGAATTTATCTGTTTTCGACTCACCGGCTACCGCCCAAAGGAAGACCTCTCCGGCAAATTCATCTCCGGCACCGACCTCACCCACGACCTCCAGATAATAATAAACAAGCTAAGCCGCAAAGTTGCTCCCCGCGCCTCCGACCGCGGCGAAGAAGTCTACACCGTCGAACAACTCGCCGACCGAATGAACGTCTCGACAAAAACAATCCGCCGCTGGCGGCAAAAAGGTCTAACCGGCTGGATATTCATTTTCGACAACGGCAAAAGAATGCTCGGCTTTCCAGCTTCGTTAGTCGCCGAATTCGTAAATAAAAATTCCGACATCACCGCCACCGCGTCAAAATTCACCCAGCTAACCGATTCCGAAAAGCAGAACATCCTCGACACCGCAAGAAAAATCGCCCACGCAAAAACATTAAGCCGCTACCAGGTAATCCTGAAGACCGCCGAAGTAACAGGCAGGGCAAGAGAGACCATACGCACGCTGCTTATCGATTTTGAGCAAACCAATCCAAAAAAGAAGGTCTTCGCAAAACCCGCCGGCGCCGTCCGCCCTCATGACGCAAAGACCATACATAGGCTCTACGCCGAAGGAACCCCCGTCGCCGAGCTGATGGACCGTTTCCACCGAAGCCGCAGCTCGATTTATCGAATAGTAAACCAGCGCCGCGCAAAGGACCTGCAGCGACTAAAGATCGAATACATAGACAGCCCCCAGTTTACTGACCCCGGCGCAGCCGAAAAGATCGTAACCGCCACCGAACCCCTTTTGGCCCAGTTGTCCGAAATCTCCAACCCGCTTCTCAACCGAATCCAGGAAACCGAACTTTTCAGGCGCTACAATTTCCTGAAATACCTGGTCTGTGCATACCGCGAAAAAATAGTGTATGCCAGTCCTTCCGGAAAACTCCTAACCCGCGCAGAAGAAAACCTCGCCGCCGCCGAGCGGGTTAAGAAACTGATAATCGAATCAAACCTCGGCCTGGTAATCAGCGTCGCGAGAAAACACCTCCACGGCGCACTGAACATGCCGGACCTGGTCAGCGAGGGAAATATGTCGCTAATGCGGGCGGTAGAAAAATTCGATTATTCCAGGGGCTACCGCTTCAGCACGTATGCCACACTGGCTATCGCAAAGGACTACGCAAGAAAAATCCCCGCCAAAACTTTCAGACTCGACAGCCCCTCGTCGATAGACATGGAAACCCTTTCCCACGATACAAGAGGCGACCACCTGTCAGACATTACGGCCATAGAAAATGCCGCCTTCAGCCTCGACGAAGTAATAGAAAACAATCTGACAAAACGCCAGCAGTACATAATAAGGAGCCACTTCGGTTTAGAGGGCAACAGAATAATAAAGAAGGCCAAAACCCTCGAAGAGATAGGCCGAACCCTGAACCTGTCAAGAGAGCGTGTAAGACAAATAGAGCTGATAGCCCTCCAGCAGCTCCGCCACAACCTGAGCCCCGAACAATTCGACCTGCTGACAAACAAATAAAATCTCACAAAACAAACTCAATCCTGTGATCCCGAGCGAAGGGCCAAAGGCCCGAAGCCGAGGGACCTCGTGCCTAACAAAAAAGCTTCCCCCCAACTCAAACGCAGAACCATTTAGCCCCGGGTTCACCAACCCGGGGTTAAGCACTCCGAAGGAGTGCGCCGAACCTCAACAATTTCCGCAAGTCTCCCCAAACGCAAAACTGTAAAAGCGCGGCAGCGCAAGCTGCCCGATCAAACCAACAATAACAATCCCCATAACAAAACAAGCAAACCCCTGTCATCCTGAGCGCAGGGCCAAAGGGCCGAAGCCGAAGGACCTCGTGCCACACAAATACGCTTCCCATCAACCCAACCGCAAGCCCATTTAGCCCCGGGCCTGTCCCGGCTTTACGTCGGGGTTCACCAACCCGGGGTTAAGCACTCCGGCAAAGTCGACCGGACTAAAGAAAAACACCTACGACAAAACAAGCGGCATCCTGACACTCGCCGCCGCTTGATAAGCAGTAAGCTCTTTTAAAAGTTAATAGGGTCAAATAAAGGGGTCAGACCCCTTTATTTGAATAATCGCTGTTTTTGGCGTCATAAACTACGATTTTGCCCTGCCAAATAAAAATAACTATTTTAAATCATCGAGTTCCGCATGCTGTTTTTCCCAAACTGAATATACATCCCGACAACCCTCTGCGTCTCTCTAGTTGCACCGCATAATTTCACTCCAAAGCAATATGAATATATCCTAACCGAATATTGCCAAATTACAAAAGAAAAAACTTGATAGGACATATAAGGCAAATAAAATAAGGCTCTCATCCAATAAAGTTGGTAAATCATGCGTCCTCAATGTAAAAATTAAAATGCAAAAAGCAAAATGACAAATAAAAACTTAAAAATACAAGTCCGGCCTCAACGGCAAAACATTGTTCTATTGGGCTTTTGGGCCGATTTTAAATGCTATTAATGCCAAATCCGAAAATTTTCAGAATGTCGTTT
>JAIPFN010000203.1 GCA_021736615.1 Phycisphaerae bacterium
TCAGGCAGTTTTGCTTTTTGCGAAAACCAAACAGACCGCCAATTTTGATTTTTAATTTGTCATTTTAATCTTTAATTTTTGATTTTTGATTTATACAATACAATTTCAACCAACTTTTTGGGAGTTGAACCTAAAATAAAGAAGTTCTATTTCTTCAAGCCCTTCAGGTTCTTCATGGTAAAAAATAATCAATATTAATATTGCCATCCCCGCCAAGGCAGGACCTGTAAATCGACAACTAAAATTTCCTCCCCACCTCACGTTAGCGACCAGTCACCTTCACGTTAGAGACCAGTCACCTTCACGCTTGCCGCCAGTCACTCGTCCCGCCAGTCACCTTCGGACTTGTAACCCGTCACCAAAGTGCGCTATGTCGACGAGCGACATTATGGCTATACATATACTATAGCCAGAGCTTACCCTTTGTTATTATTTGACTTCAAAATCCAAACCGCTCTCTAAATCCAAAATTTTAAAACTTGACACTTAAAACTTAAAACGTATATCCGCAGAGCGGATATTCCACCTTTGTTGAATTTAGTTTTCGCCAATTTTCGCCGACAAAAAAAGCTCAAAAACGCGCAAAAGTGACCAAAAAGCGCGCAAAAACGTGAAAAAATGAAAATTTTTGACGTTTTTTGAGCCGAATTTCGGCCCAAAACACCCCAAAAGCGATAGGTGGGAAATGTCGACAATGTCCTTAATACGTGGTCTCTACGGTGAAAAATCTGGGCAAGTTTACAGGTTTTTCAGTCGCTGCAGCTTATCATGTTCCTTAAGAGCGGCGATAATTTCGTCCAGATCACCCAGTATAACCTTGTCCAGGCTGTACAAAGAAAGCCCGATTCTATGGTCAGTAACGCGGTTTTGCGGGAAATTATACGTCCGAATCCGCGAAGATCGATCCCCCGACCCGATCATAGTCTTACGAGCCGACTCGCGTTCGGCATTAACTTTCTGCATTTCAAACTCATAAATGCGGGTTCGAAGGATCCGCCAAGCCTTAGACCGGTTCTTATGCTGGCTCTTCTCATCCCGCATACTCACAGTAATGCCAGTCGGCACGTGTTCCAGTTTGATTGCGCTGTTGATCTTGTTGACGCTCTGTCCGCCCGGCCCGCCTGCCCGGCTGACATGCTCTAAAACGTCATTAGGGTCGATTTCCATGTCAATATCCTCTGGTTCCGGCAAGACCGCGACCGTTCCCGCCGAGGTATGCACCCGGCCCTGCGTCTCGGTTTCCGGCACGCGCTGGACCCTGTGTCCGCCGCCTTCATAGCCCAGGTCCGCCCATACGCCCGAGCCTTTGATATTCATTACGCATTCCTTCATCCCGCCCATTTCAGTAGCGCTGAATGAAAGCATCTCGACTTTCCAGTTTTGCTTTTCGGCGTATCTGGTATACATCGTGCAAAGATCGCGTGCGAAAAGCGATGCCTCGTCGCCGCCTGTTCCCGGGCGAATTTCCACGATAACAGAGCCGATACTGGCGTCATCGCTCATTACGAGGGCTTCTTTGATCTCTTCGACGAGCTTATCCTTCTCTTCGGTGAGTTGTTCGATCTCGGCTTTGGCAAGTTCGGCGAAATCCGGGTCGATGTCCGGGTCCTGGAGCATTACTTCAGAATCGGCGATGCCGGCTTCGGCCTGGCAGTGCTGACGGTACTTTTCGACCATCGGGCGCAGTTTGCCCTGTTCCTTGCTCAGTTTGATGGACAGGTCGACGTTGCAGGCCACTTCCGGGTCCATGAGCTGCTTTTCTATGTCCGCAAAACGGCTTTCAAACTCCTGTAGTTTGGAAAATAGATTTTTATTATCGTCGGCCATTTTAGATCCCTAATATCGCGGTATAGTAAGTACAAAAAAATAGCGCTGCCAATTCATGATCGGTAGAACCATGATCAACAGCGCATTGTGTATGTCGTACATATAGCTACTTCTTTTTGAAGTAGTCCCCGCCATATTTCTTATTAAACCGTTCGATGCGTCCCGCGGTATCGACAAACTTCTGCTTGCCGCTATAGAACGGGTGGCACATCGAGCAGATTTCCGCATGGATATCTTTCGCTGTGCTGCGCGTTTCAAACGTGTTTCCGCAACCGCATCTTACACTTACTTTGTCGTATTTCGGATGTATATCTTTCTTCATTTCTTTTGCTCCGGTCATTAAAACGAGTAATTATAAGGTCAGATCGGCAAAATTCAACAAAAAAAACAATATTTCGCAAAAAAAGTCCCTCAGCGTGCCTAAACAGCGGATTGTGCGGCGAAAATTCGCTTATTTTACGGGATTTGCGGTGGCGTGGGATTTACTTGTATCCGGTTATGTTGCCTTTTATGTATTTGTCGCATGCTTTTTCGAGGTTTACGCCGTTGATGTTGGCCAGCGTGCAGAGCCAGGCGAAGACGTCGGCGAATTCTTCGATCTTGTTTTCCTCGTCGTCGCCGGAAAGACCGGTTGCCAGTTCTCCGACTTCTTCGATGAACCACATAAACGTAGCGGCGGTTCCGCGCTGGGCGTCACGCTCGCCGTATTTTTCCCTGATAAATTCCTGAAATTCGCTTATCTGCATTTTATGCTTTCTAATTTAATCTGTTAAATTCGTGAAATTAACTTCTTTTGGCCAATGATACATAGAATAATGGCAAACGGCTAGTAGAAACCATTTTGTGAGTAAGATTTTTGGCGAAAAACAGGTTTGTGCCGGAAGTTCTATTTCACCTAAACCCCACCCCCAGAAAAGACTATAATAAAAAGTGCGAAAGATTCTTAAAACAAGATCAACTTATTATTCTTGTTCCGCAATTGCCGCAAAATAAGTCACCTGTTTTATACTCAGCATTGCATTGCTGACAATTATTTGAAATCTGTTCGGCATCATCTGATATGACCTGCCTTTGTTCACTTAGAACTTCAGAAATTAGTTGCCTTATGTTTTTCTGTGCTTCCTCACTTAGCTTAAATTCCTGCGGTAAACCGGCCTGTTCTTGAATCAGCACAAGAAATTCCAGATAGACATCTTCCATCGGCCATACGATTTCACAAGCCTCAAGAACTCCTGCGGCCTTTTCGAACTGACCTTTCTCGGCATATAATCGTGCTGCAAGCATTCTGAGGATTGGTACATCCTTTGCGTCTGGATCGCTAAAAAGTATATTATATTGGTCAAGAGCCTGTGCATTGTCTTCATTTAGCTGCAAAGCAATTGCGTAATTGATACGCAACGAAAGATTTCCAGGATTAGCATCAAGACCAAGTGAAAGATAATGCGCAGCCCTGTCAGGAAAACCACCCTTGCCCCAGCTCAGTGCATTGATATACGCCAGCCTTGAAAGCACATCACAATAGTTTTTTTTGTAATCAGGGTTATCATTAATAAACTGCCATAATTCTTCGACGAGCAAATCGAGATCAACGCCTGTTTCAGAAAAGATGTCATTTGCTACTTCAGAACGGACAGGTATTTTCACTCCTGACAGGTCAAAAGTTCCAAGCTGATCGACGGATTTGATCTCGTAAAAAGTATATTCCTGCACTTGCTATCCTTCCATGCCAGATGAACCAGCTATGATTGTATCTTTTACCAGTTTTAATTTGAAGAGTGAGTGATTCTGCTTTGGCATAATCTTAGGTCCAAGTTTTTGCAATGCCTCAAGATACTCGCCCATTTCAGTTGCTACCTTTTGCGGATTTGTACCAAGCTTCTTCAAGGCACACTCAACAGCAACTGGAGAAGCTCCCTTTTCAACCTGCTGCAAGATACCAATTGACTCTCTCAGTCTTGTTGGAATCGGCTTAAGGCCCTTTACTCCACTTTCAGCAAGAGCGGCATATCTTCTTATAACCTGATTGCTAAACTGCTTTGTAGTCTGTCTCATTCCTTCGGAAACAAACTTTTCAGCTTCGACAAACATACCTTTTGATCGAAGCTTGTTTGCGCCTTCAAACCAATGATGAGCTTTAAAACCGGCAGCCTTGCCAACAGCTTGAACATCTTTGAATTGAGCTCCAGGCTTAGTCAAAGCGACTACAAGATCATCAGGCCCCATGCCGTAGGCTTCGGCATGAAAACGATCCGTCGCTACCTGATCAAGACGTTTTGAGTACGCCTTTGACTCTGAGGCAAGCTGCTCTGCAGAAAGTTTATTAATATAGCCTTCCCCTTTGGCAGCCTTGAAAAAATTATCGTCATACATTTTTTGCAACTGCTTGTGAGGCATATCATAAGTTCTGCCGCCGCGAGTAACACGAACCGTAATATCTCTATCAGCACCTGCCTTGATAATCTTTGAAGGATTGGTCGGCTTGATAATTTCTATATCATCAAATGGTGGCGGATTTTTCTTTCCAAAAGCTTTAATATCAGCTGTAAGCCCTTTGTCGGTAACCTTGTAAATGTCGTCCATTTCATTTACAAACGGCTTGATAATATCATCTGCTTTATCAACGCCGCATTTCTTAAGAAGCTGAGCATTGCCTTTGTTGATATGCTGAAGCGCCCTCTTGTCGGACTGTATTTCCAGGGCCGCTTTTTTAATAAGATCCTTATCGCCTTTTTTAACCGCCTTGGCAAATTCAACAATCTTATCTTTACCCTGCTTTTCGGCAATGAGCCAATTTTTATGTCGCTGTGCGACAGTAAGAGAATCAGCGGCACCTGCCTTGATTCCTGTCGCAATTTCATCGCTTACTTTTGCAACACTCGAAGCTACCTGCTTTGTTGCCTGCTCAACGACACCGGCTGCTTTGCTTGCGTCAATTGCAATGTCCGCGGCCTTGACTGCGCTGTTCATACCTAATGATGAAATGGTCATAGCTGAATCAACCGAGCCCATTAGTGCATATCCCATCCGCTTTATTAACGGAGTATTATAATCCATCGCACGGGCGAAATTGGCATATCCTGTTACTTCCTTGACGGTGTCAACAGGGTGTGTAATCAGATGCATTGCTACCTTGTTTGTAGCTACAGCGGCTTTGTCAAGCGTTACAAGTACTTTGCCCCCGGTTCCGATTGGGTCTGTGACCGCTTCTTTAAGATTACCAGCCCAGAATCTTCCTGCAACTTTATAACTTTTCGGATCTGAAAAAATATTGTATCCGGTTTCTACAACCTCAGCGGTTCCTCTTACAAGTGCACCTGCAGCATCATGCAGATCGCCGGGCAGTGCCTGCATTTCTTCATAAATATTACCTTCATAGTTTTTGTAAACATCTTTCCAGTAATCCATTGACCCGCGTTCTGCGGCAGCAGCTTCCCTGGCGGCAACTTCTGCTTCCAAATCCATTTTACGCCAGTGCTTTTCCCATTTTTTCTTAAGCTTGTCACCGTCATCTTGTGACTTTTGCCAACCATCGTATGCCTTTTTAACATCTGAGCTTTGTCCCTGAGAATGAGCGTTCATATAATCAACTGTGCCCTGTCGCTGCGCCTTTTCAGCGTCTGTTACCCAGCCCCATTTATCTGTATACTTTCTTCCCATAGCAAGCTGCTGTTTGGTATGATTGTAATTGGCCCGGCTCATCCACTCATGGTGATACGATGAATAAACAAGTCCCTCTGTACTTACGGTACCGTCTGTAATAATCTGAGGCATTGTTTTGATAGCTTCTGCGGCAGCGGCGGCGGCCTCCTCTTCGGCAATGAGAGTATTCATACCTTTCATTACCGCAACATTAAGCTCCGGGTCCTTCGAGCCTGTCAGGATGTCGTTGAGCGTTTCAAGCATTTCTTTCACGGAAACACCGCTTGCTTTCATAAAAGCGATCAGTGTCAAAATAGCCAGCCCGCTTGCAGCACCTGTCGCCGTGCCAGTAACACCCAAAGGCAATGAGCCGTCGTCCGGTTCTTCCCACAAAGAATCTCCATCGCCTGACGAAGAGTACCCGCTGCTGCCAGAACTTGAAGTTGAACCGGATGAATTATCCTGTGACTTAGTGATCATATTAGTTTTATTAGCATACTGCTCAGCTTTGTACACCCATTGGCGAAAAGCAGAAGAAAGTTGACCAACGGTTGGTGCAGCGGTTGTCACCTTACAACCACTGCAATAGTCGAAGCCCCGAATCTGTTCACACTTTCTGCTGCCATGTGCGATACAGTTTAAACGCGCGTAACCTGTTATACTTCCACTTATAATCAAGGCACCTTTTTGTACTACAAAACTGGCCCCACGGCTGACAGGCTCTCCACGAAGCCATGTGATTGCCGGGAAAACAGTTCCGTTTACCCTTACTTCGTCCTTTTTGGCCTTTTCTTCTGATGGTCCTACCATAAATGCCTTATCGCTGCTTGCCTCATTGAAACCTGATATCCATTTACCACCTTTTGTATTAAGCAGCGACTGCATATAACTGGAAGCATCTGCAACAGTCGGATAAGCTTCAACGGTAGCATTGCCGCGATAACCATTCGCATTTTGATACACGCCGCTTCCTGCATAGGTTTGATTCCATCCACCTGGAGCATATTGGCTGGGCAATTTATCGGCGTAAACAATAGATGAAATTGCAATTGAAAGTGCCATTAAAAGCAATAATAGGCTTATTTGTTTTTTTATTTTCATATAGATCATTTCTTAATAACAACGGTTCCTACCGCCATATCTCCAAGACGTTGATTCTTCTTCGATACCAGCATTGTGATAAAGCCGGCGATGAATAGATTAGGTAGAAAATCTAATATCCCCAGCAATGTTCTTCCAAAGGAAATCGCAAAATTTATTGGCTGTCCATCGGTAGTCACAACCTGAAGTCCCATTACTTTCTTGCCAATAGTTTGCCCACTCAACGCATCGAGCGTTATGAAATAGCCTAGAGTGATGGTTACCGAAGCGATTTGTGCCAATATGAGCATGGGATTACTTTGGCCCGGCATCCCATCTCCTTGCCCGGCAACTGCGGCAACGACGCTAAGCACTATACCAATGCCGGCCACTATTACAATATCGATCACAAATGCTATTGCACGAAATCCAACATTGGCATAGTTCAGATCAACTTTTACTGGCGGCGGCGAAGCTGCCGAAACAGTTTGACTTTTCGACGGGGTCGTTTCAGCCTTTGAAGGTGTGCCGCATCCTGTGCAAAACTTAATATTAGCATTTAATTCCTTGCCGCAATTTGTGCAAGCAGGTGTTAATTCAACTGCTGGCTGAGCCTCAATGGTCTGGGGGCCAACCGGAGGCTGACAACCAAAACAAAGCGGATCAACCCCTTGAACTGGCTTGCCACATTTAGTACAAAATGCCATAATAATACCTCTATTCTTATGCTATAGTTGCTTTACTTTCGCGAAGCTTTCTGGAAAACACCATCGCTGTCACCAACCGAATGATCATCAAACCGTTATTAGAAATAATTAACCCTGTACTGGCGGCAAGGACAGTCATACTTATCTGTGGCGGTCTGCCTGTAACAACCGGAACGACTTGAGTAAAACCAAAAACTACCACCCATATCAGCAGATACCATACATTACCTTTGCTTTTAACTTTCCCGTCTACATACAAAAAGCGATTGGTAAACGACCACAACGTCCCTATTACAAGGCCTATTGCAATCGCAGCCATCATGTTGTCCTGCGCAACGTTGGCCCGAATCAAGCCATAGTAAAAGCCAAAGCTAAGTACGTTCATAATGACGGCAAGTAACAATCCGATAAATGAAACTTTCCTGGACTTTTTAAAAGTTTTCAAAACAACCAATGCTGAAACAAATAACATACCAATAGAAAAATACGGCAGTAACCCCATAAACGCTTTAAAGTCAGTTGCTGCAACTACTGCCAGGATGGAAATTACAATGAAGATCAAACCTATTGCGGCTTTTTTAGAACGAGGCTTTTTAGCGGTATCTTGAGTCTGTGGGGAAGCTATTGGAGATTGCTCTACAGACTGTGAAACGACAGAAGACTGAGAAGACATTTGGTGCAAAGCGAAACCGCAATTACCACAAAAAACATCAGACGATTCAATAATTGATCTGCAATTCTGACAATTCATATCACTCCAACCATATTATACTAAATCAAAATGTTATTATAATTATTTCAAGATCGTACATAGCGGTATTTCTCCAGCAACATTCTCATAACAGTTGTCACTGGTGTAGCCCAAAGCATGCCTGTCAAGATAACCAGACATGCATCTTATACTTTTATGTTATTATATGAGATTATCCGTAGGGAGTATAGTACAAAAACTCATCGACACTGAAATTGTTCCTCATAAACAAGTTAAGGGTAGCTCTAATAATTGCTTTTGAGCGGAAAGTAGAAGGTTTTCGACTTCTGACGTCGACAAAAATAGAAAATTAAAAATCAAAATTGGAACTCTTAAAAGGGAACTCTAAAAGAGGTCAGATCTGCTCTGTAGAAACGCTCTGATTTTTTCTTATCTTGCCGTAAAAAGTGTCTTTTTATTATGTAAGTGTTACTACCGTGATCTCTGGTCTTGGACTGCATACTATCTGGCCGAGTCTTCCGAGTCCTCTGTTTACGTATAGCTGCTTTCCGTCGACTTCGTACATTCCGGCGTGGTATTTTGGTTTTCCGAGTGCCTGGCAGGTTCCGGCTAGCGGGTGCTGGACGCCGTGTGTGTGGCCGCTCATAACCGCGTGTGAGTGGTAGTGTTTGAGGTGCTTAACGGATTTGGGATTGTGGACGAGCGTTATTGCCGCCTGCGACTTGTCGATTCCGGAATACGCCTTATCAGGGTTGAAATCGCCTGCCCAGAGGTCTCCAAGCCCGACAAACCAGAGTGGTTTGCCGTCTACATCGACCTGCACGGATTCATTTCTAAGGAGTTTTACTCCCTTTTCGCTCATGCCCTCGGTGAGAAATTCCAGCAGATCGTCCCTTTTTGACCGGATGACGCTGCCGATGCCATAATCGTGGTTTCCCAGGCACGCATAGACGCCGAATCGGCTGTTGATCCTGCCGATCAGGTCGACAGCAATCTGGCGATATGTACCGTAAAAATCGTGTGTGATATAGTCACCGGTCAGTACGACAATGTCGCCATCGAGCTGGTTAACCCGTTCGACACATTTTTCGAGGTACCTTTCGCTGACTGTTCGGCTGCAATGCAGGTCGCTGACGTGGATTATGCGTTTTCCGCAGAGTTGATCGGCAAGTCCGGCAACTGGCATGGAGACATCGACGATCTCTATCCACTCGCGGCCGCTGTCGTGGTCGTCAACTGCCCAGGCAGTGCAGAAACCAAGCTTTCCGGCGGCAGTACCGCCAAAAAAACGCCTTCGACTCATTGGGATTTTCAAATTTCTCATATTATAATTTACAATAGTACTGTCTGGGGCCATACAGTATTTAAAGAATTCACGGTAACATCAACAATACGATTATAACACTAAACGGGTTCAAATCAAAGCTGGAAACGCTAAGATTGACTATATATGCAGTAAAACATCGGTTTTACGTGGGTAGTTTGATTATTTTTTATCAAGTAAAGTGCACTGTATTTCCGATTTTTCGTATAGCTTATTAGTATGTGATAGGTGTAGGCGTCTTTATGTATGTACAATAGGAGATATGTTTTGAAGTTTACGCTTGCAAATGAGATTACTATGCTGCGGCTGATATTGATCGGGCCGTTTTTTTTCTGTATGCTTAATACTGCCAGTGCGGTTAATGGGCATATTTTTCGGTATACGGCGTTCGCGATATTTCTTGTAATGTGCATTAGCGACTATCTGGACGGTTATTTCGCCCGGATCAGGCACGAAGTATCGCCGCTGGGGATATTTCTTGACCCTCTCGCCGATAAACTGCTTATGCTTACCAGCTGCATCCTTCTGGCCGGTGAAAATACATCGGTACCCGGTTTTCGCCTCCCGCCGCTGGTTGTTATGTTAATAATCGGAAAAGACCTTTTGCTGCTGATGGGTTTTGTTGTAGTGTATCTGAATGTCTACAAGGTTTATATAGTTCCGGTCCATGCGGGCAAATTCTCTACTTTTGTGCAATTGTTCATGGTCGCTGCGATTTTATTGGCTCCGGAGATGTCCAGAACGCTGCCATTCTGGATTTATTTACTTCCAATTCTTTGGTGGTCCGTTGCCGGGATGGCTATTTTAGCAACTTTTGTTTACATTCGTGCGGGAATTTGTTATATTGAGGAGTTTGAAGACGTTCAGACGAATACGTAGCGGGGGCTTGAAGCCCGCAGCTTTAACATGAATATAATTTTGGCTTGAAGCCAACATTACGGAAACTATGTCGGCAAGATGCCGACGGTACGGTAAGGCATAAAACTTATGACAGAATTCAGTAGTATCGCAGAGGTCGTTGAAGATCTTAAGCAGGGAAAGATGATAGTTCTCGTTGACGATGAAGATCGCGAAAATGAGGGCGATCTTGTATGCGCGGCCGAATTGGTGACCGACGATACGATCAACTTCATGGCGACCCATGGGCGGGGACTGATCTGTCTCGCTGTGGACGAGGATATCTGCGACAAGCTTGCATTGCATCCGCAGACGCAGGATAATACAACCCGGTTGGGTACGGCTTTTACCGTCAGCATTGACGCTCGCGAGGGCATCACTACCGGTATCAGTGCCGCCGATCGTGCTCATACTATTCGTGTCGCGGCGGCGGCGGACGCGAAAGCTTCTGACCTTTCAAGGCCCGGGCATATTCCTCCGCTTCGGGCAAGAAAAGGCGGAGTGCTGGTTCGAGAGGGCCAGACGGAAGGTTCGGTCGATCTTATGAGAATTGCCGGTTTGCGTCCTGCCAGTGTTA
>JAIPFN010000204.1 GCA_021736615.1 Phycisphaerae bacterium
GGAGGCCCGATCGGACTGGTAAACGAAGGCGACATCATCGAGATAGACATACCGAACAATACGATCAAGGTTAACGTAAGCGAAGAAGAACTCGCCGAACGCAAAAAGCAGTGGAAACCGAAGCCGGCTAACATAACAAAGGGCTACCTGGCGAAATACGCAGCAATGGCAACTAGTGCGGATACAGGTGCTATACTGAAATGGTAGTTCTGTAATGTCGGCATCCTGCCGACATTATTTTTGTAAATGGAATTGTTAAAGAGAAGAAATCATGAATCTAGTACGACTGCTGGTATTAACCGGCATATCTATTTGCTGCTTTATTATCCAGGGCTGTAATGACCATGTTAATATTCCAGTCATACAAGTCCCCAGCGATGATGAGTTGACATCTAAGTTCGGCGTTTCCATGAAAGACTTTTTCATCCCCAACGAAAACAGTGTTCTTATGCAAATCCCGATAACACCGGGAAACGAGCGTGACCTTGCAATCAAAGAGATGCTTTTCCGTCTTGTCATGTCACAGAATTACAGAACAAAAGAATGGTATTTTGACATTGATGAAAATATAAAACATAAAGATAAATTTCTAGAGAGATTTGACAACATCCCTGTTTCAATTGATTTAGAAAGTGCTGCAAATCGAGGATTTGAGGGAAGAGTAATCGGCAGAACTGATGATTTTGCACAAATAGCAAGTGTAAGGATAATTCGCTGGATAGATGATTTTACCGCAGAGGTTCAGTGCAGCCATTACCATGGACCTCTTTCCGGGGGCGGAGACACTTACAAAATTTTTTATGATCAGGGTAAATGGCTGATTGGAATAATTTCATCTTACCGAATTTAGGGAAACCTCTTGTAAACACAGTACAGTATTTTTGATTTTTAATTTGTCATTTTGCATTTTGATTTTTAATTTTGATTTGATAATAATCCGTGTTAATCCGTGAAATCCGTGGTTAATGACGGGATTTTCACAGGACAAATATTTTATGATAACCGGTAACAAAGCCCAAAAATGGTATATCGGCGGTCTGCACTTTGAGTGTACCGGTTGCGGCGGTTGCTGCAGCGGGCCTAACCAAGGTTACGTATGGCTGAGAAAAGCCGAGATGGAATTTATCGCCGAAGACCTTGGGATTACCTATGAGCAGGTGAAGAAAAAATACTGTAGGCTTATCGTCACACGTCACAGTCTTATCGAAAAGAAACCCAGCAACGACTGCATCTTCCTGGAAAAGACCGCAACGGGTAAAGGCTGCGAAGTTTATAACTCCCGCCCAAACCAATGCAGAACGTGGCCTTTCTGGTCGGTTAACCTTCTGAACCCGGATATGTGGAACTCGGCGGGCGTAACGTGTCCGGGAATAAACCGCGGCAAGCACTACACCTTCGAGCAAATCGAAAAACTCCGCAAACAGGAAAAATGGTGGAAGTAGTGATAAATGTATATTGTCTATTGTATAATGTATAATGGTTAAAAGCGAGATATCAAAAGCTGTCGAGGAGGTTTACGATTGGATCGAATCGCAGGGGATCGACCATACTTGCACCGGCTGCGGCGACTGCTGCAATTTTACTGAATACGACCACCTGCTGTTCGTGACCGGCGTCGAGCTTATCCATTTCGCCGAAGCAATAGGCCGCGAAAACATCAAAGCAATGCCAAACGGTATCTGCCCGTACATGACAGACGGCAAATGCACAGTCTACAAATCCCGCTTCGCCGGCTGCAGGATATTCCAGTGCAAAGGCAACGACGAACAACAAGGAGAAGTGATGGAAAAAGCACTGGCAAAACTCAAACTGATAGGCGAAAAATTCGGGGTTGATTATTCGTACATTGACCTTGCACGAGGTTTAGAGAGTCTTGAATTTTAATGGAACTAACTTTTATAACTTATATGCTTCTCTGGCTGACCGCTTTTCTTGCCGGATTTGTCGACTCTATCGCCGGAGGCGGCGGGATCATTACAATCCCCGTCTTTCTCGCACTTGGGTTTGACCCGCATATAGCCCTTGGTACCAATAAATTGCAGGCCTCGTTCGGCAGCCTGACCGCTTCGGTTCACTACGCCCGCAGCGGATTAGTTGATGTAAAACAAACAATTGAAGGAGTGATCTTCACGGCTATCGGAGCGGCGGCGGGGACATATTCCGTACAACTGATAGATTCATCTTTCCTCAAGCACATCATCCTGCCGATGCTAGGTTTTGTTTTTGTCTATATGCTGTTTTCGCCTGACCTGGGAGCGATGGACAAAAAGCCCCGGGTCAAAACTATCCCATTCTACATCGTCGCAGGTCTTACCATCGGATTTTATGACGAGTTCTTCGGACCGGGCACAGGGTCATTCTGGGCGGTCGGTTTTATCTTCCTGCTCGGATACAACCTGAAAAAAGCCACCGCCCACACAAAGATAATGAACTTCACATCGAACATAATATCGCTGACAGCGTTCATAATCGGCGGCAACGTCTTATTTATCCCGGGCATAATAATGGGAACCGGTCAACTGGTCGGAGCAACAATCGGTTCGCACCTGGTGATCCGAAAAGGAACAAAATTCATACGATTTTTCTTCCTGGCAGTAGTAGCGGTAACAATAGCAAAACTGATATACTCAACATATATCAAATAAGAACCAACATCGAGAAATGAATTGATAACGGCTATCTTTACAAACCGGCAGTTATTTTACGAATATTTTACAATGTTTTCGCTGCTCTATGCTATATAATCATATTGTAAAGGAAAACTTTTTTTAAGGGATCTGATAATGACAGGATTATCACTCAAAAAAAATATTATTCTCTTCGGGCTTATTGTAATTCTAATCCCGCAGATGAATCTCAAAGCTAAAGAAACGTATAAAGCTAAGCTAAAGCCGACTCTTAAATTTAAAACATTATCCGAATATCAAGCCGAGTGCAAAGAACCGTCGATAGTACTTGACAGCGATTTTGTGATCATGTTTGCCCCTAAAAAAAAGGCCAGAGAGGCTAAGATCATTTTCGGGTACCTGGTTAAAGCTTATGACGAATTATATCGCATCACCGGTGGCCATACCGAATACAAAATTGCAGTCTATCATTTCCCGGAAAACAATAAGCACGGCTGGGGCGGAACGGGCAATTGCGAGATTGAGTACAGCTATAAATCCCTCGACCTGGATTCGCAAAAAGAATGGCAGCAATACAAAATACCGCATGTAAGCGGATACATCGAAGAAATGGCGCACAGTTTTGTTCATGCATCAAAAATACAATTCGGGTGGGAGATGGTCGGCTGGTCTATCGGTATACAGACAACAAAAAAAGTAGCAAATAATCCGATATTCCTGAACAACATAAAAACCACCAGAAACACACAAAGGGATACATTCTATAGGTACAAGAAAGACGGATACGTATTTCCAAAAGACATACCCTCCAATGTTTGCGACAGGATATATGCCTATATTTTATTCAATAGCGAAACAAAATACGGAAGAAATTTCTGGCCGGACTTCTTTAAGGAAATTCGAAAGGAATACAAATATCTCAGCAATGCGGAAAATCTTGGAAATGCAGATAAAATAAGAAATAAAAGATACCAGATAGCGGTCGATTGCTTTGACAGACTCGAAGGACTGAATTTCAGAACTATGCTGGAATCAGCAAAGATTTCGCTAACCACAGATGTTAAGGCACTCCACCCAACGGACCCAAAATGGGATCGCAAATTTATCTCATCCGACCCGGCCAACAATATAGTATATGACATCCATTCAAAGTCAATGCCGTCACCGGCCCAAAAACATGATCTTGAAAAAATCGTAATAGACGTAAACGCCCTGCCGCCGCTGCACAAGGCGGTCTATGGCGCACACAGCGGAAAAACAAAAGAATTGATCCAGAATGGTGCCGCCATAAATGAAAAAGGCCCCAACGGCTGGACACCACTTCACATCGCAGCTATCGCGGGACACAATTCAATGTCTCAGTACCTGCTTAAAGAAGGAGCGGACGTATCCATAAAAGACAATTCCGGCAGAGACGCGGCAATACTAGCAGAAATATGCGGCCATGATGGATTAGCAAAGTTCCTCAGAGAAAAAATCCCGTCAGGGAAAAATTAGACGCCAGTTACACCGGAATACTTTGCTATTGCCGCCAGCAACTTGGTCACCTCCCGGACTCAGCCGTTTTTTACCAGAAGGCCTTCGAACCAAACCCTGACTACGCGGAAGCATAGAACCATCTGGACGTGCTGCTAACCGACCAGTAAAACTACACCGAATCAGTTACCGCCTCCCAGAAGACAATCGCCGATCTTTAAGTACCCACAATCCCCTTAAGTGCCTGAGCAAAAACCCCAAGAGCCTCTTCGTCATACAGACAGAACACGACCTTCTTCAAAGAGGTATCGCCCCTGAGATAATCGACCGTCTCACTAAGCATTATGTGCGCGCACTTATCCATCGGAAAACCGAATATTCCCGTGCTTATAGCCGGAAACGCGATGCAGGCGAGCTTATTTTCGTCGGCGACTTTCAGTGAATTCCTTGTGGCGTTTCTCAGTTTTTTTTCCTCGTCGCCTTTTCCGTGCCTCGGGCCGACGGCGTGGATAACATGCTTTGCCTTGAGTTTGCCGCCGGTAGTAATAACCGCCCCGCCTACAGGTGCCCCGCCGATCTTATCGCACTGACACTGTATCGATTCGCCCCCTTTTCGTGCGATCGCCCCGGCAACGCCGCCTCCAAGAACAAGCTGAGCATTAGCGGGGTTAACTATAGCATCAACCTTCAGGCCGGTAATATCGCCCTCGATCAACTCAACAATTGAATGATTAACTTGAGCTTCCATATTTCACTATACGATAAACAAAGAAAACCGGCACAACAAAAATGATAATTCGCAAATTAGCGTGCAAACGGCCAATGAGCCTGCATCCAATCGAGGTCGTTTCTGACACCTTTATAATCTGGGTGCGGCCAGTCTGTGTGACCAAATGCGCCCCCTCTGGCTCTAAGATCTTCCACTGTCCATCCGGCACGTTCCCTGGTGTAATCATCACGCCATTTATGGCCTTCGGCAAACCCAAATGTGCTGGAATTGTTATGCCAGATAGCAAGGCCGTCCCACCAACCGTCATGACCATCTTCGGGTACACCAAGCCCCCAATTACCTGCAACGTATGAACGCGGATCAGACTCTTCCAAAAAAATATACTTTTCAGAAGGGAGAATTATCTGGCTAAGCTTGGAAATATATTTCTTGGTATTTGTCGAGTCAGGCCTTAGACAACCGGGCATCGCATAACTTAAATAGTTACCATAAGTCCCCTTAAACCTTTTGTCGCCAGGGCAATTATACGACTCGAACGCGTCAACATAAGGATATAAACTCCCTGCCATTATTCCGCGTGTACGATCCTCATACGTTGCGTTGTTCATATTAGAAATCCTAACGCCATTTTCATCACGCGGCATGAGTACCCATCCAGTATATTCCAATTTACCGGCAGTGGGGGTAGGGCCGGAAAGCGGAACAGCATCATCGTTGTCATTAGCAAATAATGTTGCCCCCAAAGAGAGAGTCTTGCAATTACTGCTGCAAACAATACTCTGAGCTATTTTTTTGGCCGTTTTCAGTGATGGCATTAGCACCGCAAGCAGCAAAGCTATAATAGCAATAACAACCAGAAGTTCGATCAGTGTAAAACCTTGTTTTTGTCTCATAATCCAATCCAATCCGAAAAAAATTAAGTAACATGACCCCAGAATCGGCAGACCTGCAGAATACCCCCCTGCATCTTTCAAGCTACAGCGATGACATCGGCGTAAACAGAGCGTGCACGTACAGTATACATGAAACAGGTGATATTACAAGAAAAACCAAGAATTAATTGTTGAAAAAATGGAATCCGGATTAACCTTAAAATGCCGGCGCGCAGAAAACCTGCTGTCACCCCGGATAACAATTGAAATTTTTATTCTACTTCGGCTGGCGGAGCCTGCTTTTCCCATCTTAGCAGTTCCTGAAAAACTTCGTAGTATTCTGCACTACTGTCTAAACATTCAGTAGAACAATCAAATGCAGGCTGCGAATCTGGTATTACGTTGACATTCTTGCATTGCTTGCAACGTGCCTTTTTACCGGCATACTCATCCGGTACGCGATACTTGTGATCGCACACTGTACAGTTGAACTGTATCATTTTGCATCCTCCTTACTTGACCTGTTATACAAGTCCAGTTAGAAAAGATTCATTGTCGGCTAAAGAGCCATAAACTACTTCCACTTAACATTATAGACGATATTCAAGCAAAAATATTGCAAAAAATCGGAAAAATCCGAAAATTCTTAAAAAAACTCAGGGCGATCTAACGCAGGCAAAAAACCTAACCACGGATTTCACGGATTTCACGGATTTTCACGGATGATTAATAACCATGAAGACCATGAAGTTCATGAAGGAACGAAGAAGGATTTATTAAAAAAAGAAAAAAAGACAGAAGTTGGTGTTGTGGGAGTTTGAATGTAACTTGTTGTTAGATAGAGAATTGCGAAAGTTATTATTGAAAAACATGCATAAAAAACAAGAAGATTAAAGATTGTAGTACATAATCCTCACAATCAATTTGAAAGTTTTGACAAAAATGCATCAAAACAGCCTGACAGAACCCCGGATCACCTCAAACCCTACACCTAATAAATTGACGACCTTCTCGCTCAGCTACTTCTCGCGAAAACCCTATATTTCTACCACAATTTGCAATAAAACCACTATTCAGGCCGTTGAACTGAATATATCGTGCTATAAGATGCAATTAAGCTAACAATAACCCTACAAAGGACGCCGGACAATGTACAAGAAATCATTATTATTGGTATTTCTGCTTGCTGTAATGCTAATTAGCATCGCAAATGCAGAGGTACCTAAGAAGAAATCTGTCAATGAGTTACAGCAGGATTTCCGGAAACTGCAATTCGGCATGTTCCTGCACTACAACATGGCAACATATAAAAACGCCCAGTGGGTTGTCGGATACCCAAGCCCTGCCGAGTTTAATCCCGGCGGCAAGGTCGACACAGACGCCTGGGCCGATGCCGCGGTATCTGCCGGCATGAAGTACGGCGTACTGACGGTTAAACATGTCGCCGGTTTTTGCCTTTGGGACAGTAAGTACACGACATACGACGTAATGCACCCCGACTGTCCATACAAACAGGACCTGGTCGCACAATTCGTAAAATCATTCAAAAGCCGCGGCTTAAAGGCCGGGCTTTACTACTGCTGGCGACACCCGGGATTCGACACCGGCAATAATGGCAAAAACAATGGCAAGTTCAAGGTACTGCCCCCCGAATGCGACCCTGCGACACACGATCTTAAAGCACAGATCGAATTCCAGAAGAAACAGATCGCCGAGCTTATCGAAAAGTACCCCGACGTTTTCTACATCTGGAACGACGCACTCGACGACAAAGTAATGACCGGCGAAGAAGCAAAGGATTTCTTTAGTACCACCCGTCAAGTTATTACCAGTTCAAACTGGTGGAGCTGGGCCAAAAAAGGAACCCCCTTTATGGACATTGCCGTTAAGGAAACAAGGCACTTTCCGGAAACCAACACCGCACCGGGCGAAACATGCTGGAAAATGGAACAGGGATGGTTCTGGAACGAGGGATGCAGCACCGGCAATGTAAATGGCATCATGAGCCACATGGATAAAGCATACGGCAGAAATTCAAATTTCCTGCTAAACGTCGGCCCGGACAAAAACGGTAAGATCATAGATTCAAGCGTAAAGGCACTCGCAGAGATCGGTAAGCTGCTCGGTACGAACACAAAAAAACAGATCCCCGCACAACTGCCCGACCCGGACAGTAAGGCACCTGATACCACCAAACCGCTTAAGGTCTTTATTCTGATGGGGCAATCCAATATGGTAGGGTTTGGCATGATCGGCCCGGATACGAAAAAGGGAACGCTTGAATATCTTACTAAGAAAGAAAACAAGTACCCTCATCTTCTCGATAACGCAGGTAATTGGACCGTCAGAAACGACGTATGGTGCGTTCAGGTAACCGCCGGCAGCAGGAAGGACTGGCTGCAACCTGGCTTTGGCGCTAAGGCACAGTTTATCGGCCCGGAACTTGGGTTTGGCCATGTTATGGGATATGTCCATGACGAGCAGGTACTCATAATAAAAGCTACGATGGGTAACAGGGCTTTGGGATGGGACCTCACGTCGCCTTCGAGCCGGACAGCACCTGGTAAGGAGAAGCATCCCGATCAGTGGTACCAGGGCTGGCAGTACGACGTCTTCATCAAAGACACTCACAAAGTTCTCAATAACCTTAAAAAGTACTTCCCTGCTTACAAAGATCAGGGCTACGAGATCGCAGGCTTTTGCTGGTGGCAGGGGCACAAGGACCAGGGCACGCCGAAGCACGTACTGGCGCCTCCATATAATCTTAATTGGACAACGTCATACGAAAAGAACCTCGTCAACCTGATCAATGATCTACGCAAAGAGTTCAAAGCACCCAAAGCCCCCTTCACTCTGGCTACCATCGCCTTTGACGGAGAAAAACTGAAAGGTCCCGGCCTGAGTATAGCCAATGCTCAGTTGGCTGTCAGCGGCGAAAAGGGCAAATACCCGGAATTCAAAGACAACGTCAAGACAATCGAAGCACGTGGTTTCTGGAGGGACGGTTCAGTCTCGCCAACCGGTGCCGGTTACCACTACAATCATAATGCCGGTACCTATATGGATGTCGGTGATGCCCTTGGCCGATCAATGGCCGAGTTACTGGAAAAACCGAAGAAATAATTGAAATTCAAGACAAAGGAAAAGAACATGACTACAAGAAACAAAATTAAAACCACACTGCTATTGGCCGCCATGGCGCTGATGCTTATCGTCCTTCCTGCAGCGGCAAAGAAAATCCCGGCTCAACTGCCGGCCCCTGACACAAAACCGCCGGTTACCAATAAACCAGTTAAGGTTTACATCCTCGCCGGTCAATCCAATATGGTCGGCATCGGCCAGGTAAGCGGTGGAAGCTCGCGCTGGGGTGATCAATTCATCGACCCGGTAGTTTCGATCTATCCGGGCAAGTACTCGCCAACAGCCGACTATGACAAAATGACACCGACGGAAACAAAAAAACTCACGTCATTCGGCGGTGTAACTCCGACACCATACCCAAAAGGCGGAACCGCAGTAACCAGGGGTTTTATTAAATTAAAATCCGACGGCATATACGAATTTAATGTTGGGTACGGAGCATCTTCCGACAGCATAATGGAAATCGATGGCAAAGAAATCTACAGAAGAGAACCCGGTGAACAGCCTGTTCGCAGCGGCTTTAAATTCACCGCCGGTCAGAAATATCCCTTTAAGATCACATACCTGAACGAACATGCTAACGGTTTAGGCTGGCTCTATAGAACTGACCTTCCCGGAACACTGGACACCGTTGTAAAAACCGACAAGAAATTCCAGCACATGATCGACGACAAAGGCAACTGGACAGTAAGAAACGACGTCTGGTACAAGGGAGTAGTTACCGCGACAGCAAACAAATGGCTTACGATCGGCTGCGGGGCAAGTGCCACCTCAATCGGCCCGGAGCTGCAGTTCGGACACATCTTAGGATACTACCACGACGAGCCGGTACTCATCCTCAAAGCTTCACAAGGCAACAGGAGCCTCGGCTGGGACTTTCTGCCGCCGGGCAGCAAACAATATACCTTCGGCGAATACACTTACGCCGGATACAAAGACAGTCCCGACCGCTGGCTGACAGGGACGCCCCCGAAACCAATCGGGTGGTATGCCGGCAAGCAGTACGACGATTGCTTTCAGGAGGCACATAAGGTACTGGAGAACTTCGACAAAAACTTTCCGCAGTGGGCAGGTCAGGGTTACGAAATAGCGGGCTTTGTCTGGTGGCAGGGACACAAAGACAACGGCAGTGATGCCCACACAAGCCGTTACGAACAGAACCTCGTAACTCTCATTAAAACTCTCCGCAAAGAGTTCAAAGCACCCAAGGCACCGTTTGTAATCTCAACAATCGGATTCGGCGGATGGAAGATGTCGGACAATTTCAAGAAAATAGCTAATGCCCAACTGGCAGTAAGCGGAGAGAAAGGCAAATACCCCGACTTCAAAGGAAACGTGCTGACAGTAGAAATACGCGACTTCTGGAAAGAGCCTGACGTATCGCCAAGAAACCAGGACTTCCATTACAACGGAAATGCTGAAACATACATGATGGTTGGCGATGCAATCGGACGCGGAATGGTAAAACTACTAAATGAATAATGACTCCGCCAAAGGCGGATGTTACATATTGTATAATGTATAATGAGGGAAACGGCCTGACGGCCGAGCCATTTTTATATAAAAACAAATGGTACGCAAATTCTTTGATTGTAATTGGTTGCATTTTTTCAATGTTCGATTTCGGTCAATTTGAGTAATAACATTGAAAGCGAAAGAGCATAATCTCTTCGATAAAACGCCTGGAATATCTCACCAGAAAATTGAAAGGGCCGTACAAAATGAACCTTATAATAAGGTTCAACTCCAATAAAGTTGGTTAAATTATCAGGCAGCGAAGGCCTGTTTTACTTTTAATGTGAAATATTCTGAATCATGAAAGCCATAAGCTTTACGTTTAATAACCTTGATTTTATTGTTCATCCCTTCCA
>JAIPFN010000205.1 GCA_021736615.1 Phycisphaerae bacterium
TTTCGTAATAGCGGAGGTAAGAGGGAGGTTTTTGCTAAGTCTAGAGTTTGACCGTATTTGTGCGTTTTTGAGGCCTAATCGATGTTTTGCGCAAAAAAATAGCCGACCACAAGGATCGGCTAAAATAGTCCCAAGGGGATTCGAACCCCTGTTGCCGGGATGAAAACCCGGTGTCCTAGACCTGGCTAGACGATGGGACCACTAAATTTTTAAGACTAGTCCATGCTGATTGCTTCGACTGGGCACTCATCAACACAAACTGCACAATCAACACAGTTATCCTCTTCTACGACGGCTTTGTCGCCATCCATCTTAATAGCTTCGCTTGGACATGCATCAAGGCATGACTCACAACCGGTGCATTTTTCGGCATCTACTTTAGCTGGCATAATCATATTCCTTTCAAAAATACATATGTTTTTAACTGAAGGCGAGAGCATACAAAAAATCACCCCCCAATTCAATACTTTTCTTTGAAAAATTGCAGAATTATTGAAAAAACCGACAAACCTCCAAATCCTGTCGGAAATATTGTCCACCAACCAAACTTTCGTAACCAACAAACCCTTTATTTGCTTCTTAAAAGCACCTCAGCAAGCCACCGCACATTCAAATCCGGGTCATTTTTGGCCTTCCACTCCAAAACCGGCATAAAACTATTACTCTGAGTCTTGGAAAGCATATACAATGCAACCATTCTAACAGGCCAGTTCTTATCGTTGATATTATCAGAAACTGCACGTGTAATCTCAAAATCCAAGGGAGGCCGACGGTCCAGCAAATTATAGATCGCCCCGGTCCTGATCATCCAGTCATCGCTGCCGATATTGCTTGTGATCACATTGGTCAGGAAAGACGGCTCGACCGAGAAAGAACGATACCTTCTGCCAGGGCCGGTATTAATGTTCTGCTCGCTGGACAGTCCAGTAAAGAGCCGAACCGATCTAATTTTCTCCTCGAATCTGCCTTTCGACAGTTCGCTCAGACTTTTGATCAGATACCTGTTATCAACGCTGAGTCCCGGGCGGCGAAACTTTCTGACTATGGGATCGATCCCTTTTAGAGAACTTTCCACATTTCCCTCCAGGTCGACAACAGGGTCAAGATAAACTGTAAATTTGATCTCCAGTGAAGCCTGTGGGTGATCCTCAAGGATCCGCCGCAATCTCCCGTTAATCACTCGAAGCGGAACCGAAATTTGCTCTCCGACCTTAACCGGTCTGCCAGGCTGAATCCTTTTCGATATCAGTTCGTAAATATTCGCATTGACGTCACCGCGAACCTCAGCATCGACACGAATACCGCCCTTAAAAAGTCCCTTATCAAAGATCACCAATGAATCGGTCATTTTATTAGAGATCAAAAGATTCGCATCCGGCTGCAAACCAAAAGAGGTTTTCGTCGGCAAAGCCAGATTCACCGAAATAGCTTGCTGAGGGTCTATGGCCCTATAGTCCGCTGCCAGTGAATCGAGCAATTCTTTTGCACTTGACGTCGCTGAAAGACCAAGACGAGTAGATATATCTAAACGAAGCATAACGTTTTGATCGGCGACATTACTCAATAAGTCCGAAAGAACTTTCCGACGCTGCTGACTTGAACCGCAATCTGCCAGGAAATGTGAAATCGCCTTCCCGGCAACGATAAGGTCGGCATCTCCGCGACAATACTTCTCAAACGCACGATGAATCGATTCATCATATTTATGGTCAGAAAGAAGCGAACTGGCATTAAGAATTGTTTCATTGATATACGATGATTCGCTATCAAACTCTGAGGCGGCGACAAGAAAAACCATCGCCTGCTCGACTTGTTCTTTGGACACTTCCCGAGTGTTCAATCTCTCAAAAGCAATATCATGAAATATCCCCGCGACAAACTGAGAATTAAGTTTTTCATCACCATCAAAACCCTCGGCGAAAACAAAACCAACCGCGCAGAAACAAATCATAAGAAAAACAAGTAAATTTTTCACCCCAAAATTTAACATACTTTTCAGACCATTAAGATCACTTACTCCATTAACCAAACTTACACACGTTCATTATAGTAGCAAAAACCTAAAAATCAAGTTCTAATTTCAGATTTAAGGATAAAGACTTTATTTTTTTCGCCGAACAACAAGTGAAAGCCCGTCATTTTTCATCAATAGTGAACTGTAATAGTAGACTAACACGGACGACATTACCACGATCGAAAGTCGCAAAATGTCGAATTTCAGTCCCAAATCCCCTTTTGGAAGGTCGCTCATCAGGTAGAGTGCCCCGCCTGAAACCGCCACCATCAAACCCGTAGAAACGAAAGTTTTTAAAACAGTTAGCGGTAAACCCAGCATAAATTTATGACCGATCCGCCTGCGAAGTGCCCAAACGAGAATAATTACCTGCAAATACGAGCAGATCGCCGTAGAAAGAGCAAGCCCGCTAACCCCCATATACCATATCAGGGTCAGGTTAAGCACAACATTAGCACACACAGCGACAAACGCACTTCGCATAGGCGTTCTCGAATCCTGCATCGAATAAAACGCCCTGGTCAGTATCTGCTGCGAAAAGAACCCCGTAAGCCCGATAGCATAAAAGCAAAGTGTAAACGCCGTCGCATTGGCATCTGCTGCGTTAAACTCGCCATGCTGAAAGAGCGCCGACACCAAAGGACGCCCTAACAGAAACAAGCCGGCCATCGCGGGAACCGCCAGAAAGACCGTTCCGCCGATCCCGCGAGATACACTCTTTGCAAGACCGTCATAATCTTTGCTCGCGGCTTGTGCGCTCATGACAGGAAAGATCGCCGTGGCCAGAGAAATCCCGAAAACACCCAGCGGCAACTGGTACAGCCTTTGCGCGTAATAAAGATATGACACCGAACCGGCCCATACGGGGTATTCAATGCTTTTGCCGAGGAAGGTAAAGAACTCGCCCTTTTCCAGTGATCCCGAAAGACATTTGGCAATAACATCGTCGGCGAGCGTGTTTACCTGCGTAACGGTCAGGCCGATTATCATAGGGCCCATCATCGTAATGATCTTCTTGAATGCATCGGTGTGAACATCCCAGGCGGGCCGCAATTTAACGCCGTTGGCACGTAGAGGGGGAACCTGAATAAGGACCTGGGCAACGCCGGCAAAAAGAACGCAGACAGCAACTACGAATACCTGGTTCCACGCCTTCATACCGAAGGCCCAACCGGTCAGGCACAACGAGCCGATGATAAAAATATTCAGCATGATCGGAGCGACCGCAGGCGTGGCGAAATGGCGATGCGAATTCAACACACCGGCGATGATAGCAACGACACAGATCATAATCATGTAAGGAAGCATTATCGCAGTAAGCCCAAGCATACGCCGGTTTTCGTCGTTTGCACTAAAGAACTTGCAGTAGACAAGTATGCAGGCAAGGCCGATCAAGACCGCGATTGACAGGATAACGAAGATAACGGTAACTACCGTGTCGGCAAGCCGCTGCGCGTTTTTCTTATCGATCTGAAGCTGCTCGCTGTAAACGGGAATAAACGATGCAGACGCCGCCCCTTCGCCAAAGATGCGACGGGCCAGGTTCGGTATCTTAAAAGCGATCACCCAGCTGTCAAACAGGGTGCCGGCTCCGAGGAAATAAGAAAATGCCATATCGCGCAGCATCCCAAACACCCGGCTAATAGCAGTAAGAAAAGCAATCTGACGAAATCCCTTGACCATAAACAAGCATCCCTTAAAATACAAACAAAGACCGGCAAGGATTATAAGCCTTTTGGCATAAGAAGTCGACTTATAATTCTTACAATTTAAGCTTAAAAAATAGCTGATGCCGGGCCTGGTATTCGCTGGAGCAGTCGTATTGGCGGCAACCTTGCCTGTTGCCCTAAAAAAGACTCCGAAAGTTTTCTAAAAAAACTGCTCCGGCCTTTAAATTTCTCTAAAAAAGAAATCCGGTTTTAAATTAACCTGCCCCAGACTGGTTGAGGTATGCAAAGAAACGATAATCACAAAAATCAGTTGGCTATTTGACTGCAAAAGAAGTATATTATTTACAGAACAATTAACTTGAGTCGACTCAACTCCATTCAGGAACTAGAGACTCCTTAATTCAAAGGTTTTGAAAATCCAGTGGAAATGTCTTATAATAGTTCCAGTTAAAAAGAGCCGATGCTGCAATTAATATTGCCTTTACTATTGACGCTCTCATGGTGTCGCCGGCTGTGGATTCCCGCCTTCGCGGGAATGACAATATTGTATGACCGGCTTGAATTAACTAAAATTGATGTTATTGGAAAATAATTTAATAAAGGAATTTAGCGAATGAAATCAATTATTGCAGCATTAACAAGAATCACACTCATTTTGATGGTCTCCTGTGTATTTTTTGGTTGTTCGGCGGACGAAAAGGTAACACCGGCCGCTTTTGTCAATCCGCCTTTGGAGAACCGGCCGGGGGCTTTTTGGCCCTGGCTAAATGGAAGTGTCAGTCTCGAACGGATCACCTATGAATTGGAGGAGATGAAGGCCAAAGGTATGAGCGGAGCCGATATATGGGACGTTAAAGCACATGCCGATCCGGATAAAATGATTCCGGCGGGACCGGCGTTTTTGGGAGACGAGTCTCTGGACGCAATTGCCCATACAGTTAAGGAAGGAGATCGTCTGGGACTTCGTATTGGGATGCTCAACTCCAGCGGTTGGAACGCCGGAGGGACCTGGACCACTCCGGATATCTCGGGGATGGGTATGTTTCATTCACAGGTTTCCGTAGAAGGCCCGAGCCAGTTTGCCCAGGTTTTGCCTTTCCCTGAAATTCCGGAACAATGCCCGAAAGACGAAAACGGCAAACCGGTATTTTATAAAGAAATATCCGTTCTGGCAGTTCCGCAAAATGAAAATAAGCAAATTGACTCGATCTCTGATGTCCGCGTTCTGAGTGAATATTTTGATGCAAATGGAAAGCTCACCTGGAATGTTCCGGCGGGAAAATGGACGATCATTCGGATGGTGATGAGCAATACTGGGTCCCAGTTGATCGTTCCGTCGCCCAATTCGGGCGGACCGATGATCGATTTCCTGAACCCGGACGCTTCGCGCAAGCACTTCGGGCATATTATCGACAAACTGCAATCAAAGCTGGGTGACCTGAAAAAAACATCATTGAAGCACCTGGAAGTTGACAGTCTGGAACTTGGGGATTATACGGTATGGACCGAGGAGATAATCGAAAAATTCAGGAAACATTATGGTTACGATCCGCTGCCGTATCTTCCACTTCTTAAGGGGTGGAAACTGAAAGAGGATGATATTGTTCGGCGATTTGAGTATGACTGGAAAAAACATATAAGCGATGTTTTCATTGCCAGTCATTATAAAATGGGCAGTGAGGTATTAAATGAGCATGGTCTAAAACTTTGCGCCGAAGCCGGCGGGCCGGGTGCTCCGATCTGGGACAGTTGCCCGGTGGATTCATTGAAAGCTTTTGGGGCTGTTGATATTATGCGCGGTGAGTTCTGGCCGAAGATGCGCAATATCTGGTTAGTAAAAGAAGTCTCGTCGGCGGCTCATATCTACGGCAAAAAGACTGTCGATGCTGAATCCTTTACCAGTTGGCGGCACTGGACGGACGGGCCGTATTTCCACAAGCAGATGGCCGACGCGGCAATGACCGAGGGACTTAATCACTTTAGTTTCCATACCTTTACGCACAGCCCCGATGAGGCCGGTCTTCCCGGCCGGGCTTATCACGCCGGGACGCATATAAATCCCAATGTCGTATGGTGGCCGATGGCCGGAGGATTTATTAATTATCTTTCTCGCTGCTGTTATATGCTCGACAAGGGGCTATTCGTCGCCGATGTGTGTTATTATTACGGAGATAATGCGCCGAATTTTGTTTCCGCCAAGGGACTTGGTTTTTCGCTTGCCGATGGTTTTGATTACGATGTCGTCAACAGCGATGTGATACTTAATCGCATGTCGGTCAAAAACGGGAGAATTGTTTTACCGGACGGCATGAGTTATGGTTTACTCGTCTTACCAGAGCGGAGCGATATGGACCTGGATGTACTCAAAAAGATCGAATCACTGGTCAAAGCAGGCGCTACGGTTGCAGGTCCCAAACCGACACGAACCGGCACGTTAGTTGATTTTCCAAATCGTGACAAACAGGTAGCGACCCTGGCCGATAAAGTATGGGGCACTTGTGACGGAGAAACGAACCTGAAAGTCGCTTACGGTAAAGGGAGTATTTTCTGGAACAAAGCTACGGAAGAAATTCTGGCTCAAAAAGGCATAGGCAAAGATTTCAGTTATAAAGGAACCGACAAACGAACAAAATTAGATTACGTTCATCGCCGCTGCGGAAACGAAGATATTTATTTTGTGGTCAATAAAAACGAACGCTGGGAATCGGTGGAGTGTACTTTCAGAGTCACCGGTAAACAGCCGGAAATATGGTATCCGGATTCCGGTGAAATCCGCGATCTTGCCGTTTATAAAACCAATGCTTCCGAAACAAAAGTAAAGCTTAACCTTAAACCGGCTGAATCATTATTCGTAGTCTTTCGTCGCCCGTCCAAGCCGGTTCACTTTACACAGGTCAATGCTGTTGGCGGAAAAATTGAATACGGACCTGAACCGGCTCTGTATACTCATTCAGCCACTCCGGCAGGTCCGACGTGGCTCTCTGACGGCAAGGGCGAAATCGCCGATCAGTATATCACCTTTGATTTGGGCGAGGTTCAAAGTCTGGATAAAATACGGGTTTGGAATTATACCGAACGGCTGCGGGGACTTATGAATTACGGAATCAAGGATTTTGATGTACTTGCTTCAGCTGACGGTAAGGATTATCGTAACTGCGGTTCTTTCACTCTTAGAGAAGCCGACGGCATTGAGGATAAATATTATAATCAGGATTTTGATGTGGACATTAAAGATGCTCGCTACATTCGCTTTGATGTGAAAACCAATCTCAATACGACGTGGTATTGTTACGGTATATCCAAGCATGCCGGTCTGTCAAAAGTCAAATTCTTTAGCGGCGAGCGGGATATCCCGGGCGTAACTATCCTCTCGACATCAAGCGGTGTGGCGTTCGATCCTGGAACGGACGACAATTTGGGGGTTCCTCATCCCTATGCGGAATTACTAACCGATAGAGACTACAATCCTTATCTGCGGGCATGGAAACCCGGATCGTATACGCTCAGCGATAATACTGGAAAATCTCACGAAATTCAGGTCGATGCAGTTAACCAACCGTTGGAAATTACCGGCGACTGGGATGTGAAATTTCCTCCGAACTGGGGAGCTCCGGATAAAGCTACATTTGATAAGCTTATTTCCTGGACCGATTCTGATAATGACGGGATCAAATATTTCTCCGGACGAGCCGTTTATAGCAAAGAGATCGACATACCGAAAAGCTATTTTGATTCGGATACGCACTTGCAGCTTGACCTCGGTGTCGTTCAGAAAACCGCCCGTGTAAGCCTCAACGGTCGTGAAATCGCTATCCTTTGGAAACCGCCGTTTACTGTTGACGTAACAGGCATTGTCAAACCTGGCAAAAACGAATTGGTCGTCGAGGTTGCTAATACCTGGACGAACCGTCTTATCGGAGACGCCTTCCTGCCTCCAGAAAAGCAGTTCTGCAAAACTAACCTGCACAGCCGATTGTCAAATAAAGGACGAAGGCTGCAAACGTCGGGGCTAATAGGGCCGGTAAGAATTGATGCGGCGTCTGACGTTTATATCAAGCCGGCTGAAAAGTGAGAAAAATAAAGGGAACCTCTAAAAGTATAAGACATCTTTTCTAATTGTAAATATGTTCACGATCACTTTTTATCATTCTAATTCAATAACGAAAGAGAACTATGAAGAAACTGATCTCAATAACATTTGTCCTTATTTTTAATCTCGGTTGTGTTGCTCAAAATAACACCAGGACAGTTATAAATCTGGAAAAAAACTGGCAGTTTATCAGGAAGGAAGTTGCCGGCGGCCAAATGCCCGACACGAATACCGCCAGTTGGGAAACTGTTACTGTTCCTCACGACTGGGCGATTAAGGGGCCATTCGACAAAGATGTCGATGCACAAGTTCGGAAGGTCACACAGGATCTGGAAGAGAAAGCCTACCTAAGAACCGGCAGGACCGGCGCACTGCCGCACATAGGTATCGGCTGGTACAGGAAGAGCTTTACCCTGCCGGAATTTACAAAAGGCAAACAGGCCCTGCTGGTATTTGACGGGGCGATGAGCGATGCCCAGGTTTATGTTAACGGCAAAAAAGTCGGCAACCGGCCGTTCGGGTATATTTATTTCTACTTCGATATTTCCGATTACCTCAAAGACGGCGAAAATATACTTGCCGTCCGCCTTGAAAATCTGCCGCTGTCTTCCAGGTGGTATCCCGGCGCAGGGATTTATCGGAAGGTGCAGATTATCGTAAAAGATCAGATCAATTTCAAACAGTGGGGAACATTTGTTACTACCCCGTATATTTCCGATGACCTTGCAAAGGTTAATATTAAATCTGCTGTCACCGGGGAAAATGTAAAAGTCGTTACCGAGATAAAAGACGCTTCAGGCAGGACTGTCGCCTCCGGAAGTACAAACGAAATGTTCGGCGACCAGATCGAGCAAAACCTCGCCGTCAAAAATCCGAAGTTATGGAGCACCGAAACGCCTTACCTCTATACCGCAAATTCAAAATTATACCAGGGCGACGAACTCAAAGACGAGATTACAACCCGTTTCGGAATCAGAACCATTGCCTACGATCGGGACAAGGGGTTTATGCTCAACGGTAAAGTAATGAAATTTAAAGGCGTCTGCATACACCACGACCTGGGTCCGCTAGGCGCTGCACTAAACAAGGCAGCAGTAAAACACCAGCTAGCCATCATGAAAGAAATGGGCTGCAACGCCATCCGTACTGCACACAATCCACCTTCCAGCGAGCAGATGGACCTCTGTGACGAGATGGGTTTCCTGGTTTTTGCCGAAGCCTTTGACGAGTGGGAAACAGGAAAAGTTGATAACGGCTATAATCGCTGGTTCGACGAATGGGCGGAAAAGGACATAGTCAACCTCGTCCGGGCAAACCGCAACCACCCATGCATCGTACTGTGGAGCGCAGGCAACGAGGTCCCCGACCAGAAAAGATACGAAGGCGTAAAGCACGCCAGCCGTCTTCAGGACATCTTCCACCGGGAAGACCCAACACGACCGGTAACCGTAGGCATGGACCAGGTCAAATCCATCCTTGACAATGGGTTCGGAGCGGTGCTTGATGTTGCAGGCTTTAACTATCGAATCCACCTGTACGAAGAGGCACACGAGAAACTGCCGCAAGGCATCGTCTTAGGTGCAGAGACCGCTTCGACTGTAAGCTCGCGAGGCATATATAAATTCCCCGTAGAAAAGCTCAGATGGAAAAAGTGGGAAGATATGCAATGCTCTTCCTATGACATGGTATGCTGCAGCTGGGCGAACCATCCCGATGACGACTTTATCCTCCAGGACGACAAGGACTGGGTTATCGGCGAATTTGTCTGGACGGGGTTTGACTACCTCGGAGAGCCTACACCGTATATTTCGGAGTGGCCTTCGAGAAGTTCTTATTTTGGTATTTGCGATCTTGCCGGTTTGCCCAAGGACCGTTATTACCTCTACCGCAGCCGCTGGAATACGAAAGACGACACACTGCACATCCTGCCGCACTGGAACTGGCCGGACCGTGTAGGCGAAGTCACACCCGTATTTGTATACACAAACTATAACAGTGCAGAACTGTTCATAAACGGAGTAAGCCAGGGCATCCAGAAAAAGAATCACGATACTCCCCAGAACCGTTACCGCCTGATGTGGATGGATGTAAAATACCAGCCGGGAACGGTTAAGGTGATAGCGTTTGATGACAACGGCAAGGCAGTGGTGGAAAAAGAAATTCACACAGCCGGCCGGCCCGATCATCTTGAATTATCGGCTGACAGAAAAGTAATTGCCGCTGATGGAAAAGACCTGTGCTATGTGACAGTTAGCGTGGTCGATGAAAATGGGATACCTTGTCCTAATGCAGATAACCGGCTTAACTTTAAAGTTTCCGGTGCGGGGCAATTTAAAGCGGTTTGTAACGGCGACGCAACCTCGCTGGAAATGTTCCATCTGCCAACCATGAAGGCGTTTAGCGGCAAATTGGTGGTGCTTGTTCAGTCTTTAGAAAAAGGTGGAAACATTGAACTTGAAGTGACAGGCAAAGGATTAAAAACGGCGAAAATAACTATAGCCTCAAAATGATTTTGCCTCAACAGAGCCTAAAAACCGGGTGACTGCCAATGCAAATAGATATTTTGGACATTCAAATAATTGCAACTTAAAAGCGGTACAGAAAAGGTACTAAACGGTATCGTTATTCGTAGATTTGGATATTTGGATTTGGCGGGTTGCGCTCTTTTGTTCGTTATTTGGTCATTGACAGGTAGCCGACCATTATCACCAGTATCGCAATCGCCGCCGACATTATTATCATTATCACCCGGTACTTGGTAACGATGCGTTCGATCTCGTCGTTAAGCTCTTCGTCGTTTTCGAGGTCTACATCTATGCCCTCGGATTCGATCTCTTCAAGGCCTTCCAGCGTAAACTTATCCTTGGCTACCATGGGCGGCTGACCGTTCTTTACCGCGTTAAGGTCGATCATCAGCTCTTCAATGCTG
>JAIPFN010000206.1 GCA_021736615.1 Phycisphaerae bacterium
AGAAAAAAAGTAAAATCCTCCACCGAAAAAAAGAGTATTTTTTCTCGGTTGCATCAGATATTAAAGGTTAAAACGGAAGCACAACGAGCCACCTTATAAAAAAACTTTTTTGGTCTTGACAACGGGGAGTACTTTAGTATTTATTCAAAAACATTAAAATGCTATTCGGCATGTTGAAACCGGCAAGCGTCATGGATGCGACAGTGTGGGCATAAAGGAAATGGCAATGGAATTAACTGTTAATGACCTATCAAGAATGCTGGATCTCAGTGCCGTTGGGCCCGACAGCAGCGAGTGTGATGTTCGCAAAATGGCGGCACTGGCTTGCAAATACAATTGCATAGCTTGTTTTGCTATGCCTGCATATACCTCTTTATTAGTGGAACTGTTAAAGGATTGCCCGCAAGTTGGTGTCGGCGGTGTGATAGGCTTTCCTTCCGGGGCAATTACCACGGCTGCGAAAGTAAATGCAGTGCATGAAATGGTCGAAATGAGTTGTGATGAGTTGGATATGGTGATAAATATCGGTAGGTTGAAATCCGGTGACAATGACTATGTTTATGAAGATATGCGTTCTGTAGTAGAGTCTGCCGGAGATGTCCCGGTAAAGGTCATTCTCGAATGCCATTATCTTAGCAATGACGAAATCATAACCGCATGTCAATTGGCGACGAAAGCAGGTGCGGCGTTTGTAAAGACGGGGACCGGGTGGGCACCGACTGGGGCGACATCTGAAAATATTGCGTTAATGAAAAGTTGCGTTGGTGATCAGGTACAGGTAAAAGCCGCGGGCGGAGTTCGCGATCTTGATACATTATTGAATTTGCACAAACTTGGGGCCACACGATTTGGCGTTGGTTTAAATTCTGCATCTTCAATCCTTCAGGAAATGGAGCAGCGAGAAAAATGAGCCAATACATAATTGCTTATGATCTGGGTACCGGCGGCAACAAGGCTTCACTCTATGACACCGAAGGCAAATGCCTGGCTGAAAATTTTGTTCCTTATGAAACCCTCTATCCGCAAAACGGTTTTCACGAACAACGTCCGGAAGACTGGTGGCAGGCGATCGTCAAAAGCACCCGTAAACTATTGAAAGAAAACCCTGTGCCGCCAGAGCAGATCAAGTGCTGCGGAATATCCGGACATAGTCTTGGCGTTGTGCCGCTGGATAAAAGTAATCAGCTATTAAGAGATGCCTGTCCGATATGGTCGGACTCCCGGCCCGGACCGAAACAGCTTGAACCCTTTTTTTCCAAAGTGGGCGAAGAGAAATGGTACAATATTACCGGTAACGGCTTTCCTGCCGGTCTTTATTCGATATTCAAGATTTTGTGGCTCAGAGACAATGAACCCGGAATTTACGAAAAGATCAACAAGGTCATCGGCACAAAGGACTATGTCAATTTCAAGCTGACCGATGAAATTGCAACAGATCACTCTTATGCGTCAGGCTGCGGAGTCTATGATCTTGCGAACTGGCAATACAGCGAAGAGTTGGTCAAGGCAGCCGGGATCAATCCTGATATACTGCCTAAGATCGTTCCTTCAACTGAGGTTCTGGGGCAATTGTCACCCAACGCAGCCCAGGAACTCGGATTAGCAGAATCTGTGCAGGTCGTCGCAGGCGGTGTCGATAATTCGTGCATGGCTTTGGGAGCAAGAGCTTTCAAGGAAGGGCGGTCCTACAATTCATTAGGTTCATCGAGCTGGATAGCGGTATCCTCGAGCAAGCCTTTGCTGGATGAAAAATCCCGGCCTTACGTATTTGCTCATGTAGTACCCGGGATGTATGCAAGTGCAACCGCTATATTCTCGGCCGGCAGCAGTTTTCGCTGGGTGAAGGATCAATTTTGCCCCGACATTACAGAGGCGGCTAAGCGTGAGGACAAAGATGTGTATAACCTGATGTGTGATCTAGCCGCCCAATCGCCTGTTGGCGCAAAGGGACTATTGTTTAATCCATCGCTTGCAGGCGGGTCATCGCTTGACGCAAGCCCGTCAATTCGCGGGGGTTTTATCGGCCTGGATTTAGGACATACCCGCAGTGACGTTCTTCGGTCCGCGATGGAAGGTATTTCGATGGGGCTGCGGATTGCATTGAATGAATTAAAGGCCCTAACCAGCCTGACGGATGAAATGATCGTAGTCGGCGGTGGAAGCCGAAGTGTGTTCTGGCGGCAAATATTCGCTGACGTTTACGATATGAAGATAGTGAAAACATCAGTGGATCAGCAGGCAGCTGCACTGGGAGCTGCGGCATTGGCGGCGGTCGGCACGGGATTATGGTCCGACTTTGACAAGATCGACCAGATAAATTGCGTAGAAAGTACTACTGAGCCTAATGCTAAGGCCAATGAAATTTATGAAAAGATATTACCTGTATATCAGAAGGCTTCAGGTTACCTTGCTGATTTGGGTAATGATATTTCGCAGGCGTTGATGGTATAAGAACCACGAATCCCGATGTACATCGGGACTAATAGACACTAATTAAAAAATAATTCGGGAGAATATGATGGCTGATCTTTCAATGTTTGATCTTACAGGAAAAAAGGCACTTGTTACAGGCGGAGCTGTTGGGATTGGTCGGGGTTGCGCGGTTGCATTGGCTAAAGCAGGTGCCGATGTCGCTATCGTTGATATTGATGAAAAAACCGGCGCCGCTACTGCCGAAGAAATAATCGCGATGGGCCGAAAATCTTTGTTTGTAAAGTGTGATGTTACCGACAAAGAGCAGGTTCAGAAGATGGTTTCGACGGTCGTTGAATCTTTCGGCTGCCTGGATATTGCTGTCAATAATGCCGGAATTGCGATCTTAGGTGCCGACGAAGAAATCCCGCAGACCGAATGGGACAAGGTTATTGCGGTCAATCTTACGGGAACGTTTTTATGCGCACAGGCACAGGCTCAGCAAATGATTCGTCAAAGGCCAACCGAAGGCAAGATCATCAACATCGCATCGATGTCTGCCAGGATCGCCAACTGTAACGCGTCGTACGATGCCTCCAAGGCGGGGGTTGTGCATATGACGAAAACGCTTGCGGTTGAATGGGGGCGGTTTAATATCAACGTAAACTGTATCAGCCCGAGTTATGTCCTGACGCCGATGCATGCTTCTACACCGGCCGTCGTTCGGCAGAGAATACGTGAGATCACACCTATGGGCCATGTTCAACGTCCGGAAGATCTTTACGGTGCGGTTATCTTTTTGGCCTCAGCAGCTTCGAACTATGTTACTGGCCATGACCTTCTTGTCGACGGAGGGCATACATTAAACGCATGGCTGGCACCGCTTAGCCGGGAAATTCCACCTCGTGTCAGCCCGGAACAGGAAAGCATTCAAATGAGATCCGACCTTGATAAGATGGGCGTTAAGTACGATTCCGACGGCGTCAATCCTGATCTGCATCCGGAAATTGCAGACGTTTTTAAACAGGCTTTTGGGCTATAATGAAAAGGGGGTTCTTTAATTAACTCATTATAGTAACTTTACATGTTTTCTTATTACAATATCATCAGTCTTTTTTTTGAAAGGAATTTGACTTGCAAATAGAAGTGCTGCCAGAGCCATCAAAGCTATCGCAACAAGAAAAAGTCTATTTCTATATGAAGGGTGAGGTACAATCATATTGATTGCTTTGCTTGAAACATCCTCATTAACAATATTCTGTAGTTCTTGAACTGAAGGAGCCTGGGAATATGTACCAGTATTTGTGTCTATCAAACACCATCCTTTATGACCTTCAGTTAGAATCCATGAATTGAAAAATAGATATTTAGTAATCCCATCAACAAGAAGCTTATTTACGTATTTTTCACCTTTATCTTGGGTTGGGGACAAAATGGGAACTCCTATCCTATATGCATGAGGGAAATCAGAATCCAAAGAATTGCCGATATAGTAGTCCGTTTGCCCGATTTTTATTGCCCAATCTCCAGCTAACTCTGTAAACCAACTGTTTTTTGGGGTAGATGGCTGCTGTGAAGCAAATAAAGCAGACAGTAATGAACAAGCAGAAAAAATTATTGCAAAAACAACTTTTTTGTTTTTCATACTTAATAGCTCGCGCAAATGAGATGATTAATATTTAAATATGCACCCGTTTAAGTAAATTAGTTTTATTCGGTTGGCCAGTTTTTTATTATTTCATCCGCCATTTTCTGCCATGCTTCTGAGCCGTTTTGCAGAAAGTAGTCGAATGATTCGTCTTCTGCGAGTTTTTTGAGGATTGGCATTCTTACAGGCGGTGGGGCGGACGCGATGGTTTTTTTTCTTGCTATGGACAGTTCATCGAGGAATTTTCCGTGGTCTTCTGTGAAGATTTCTTCTAGCTTTCTTCTTATTCGGCCTGAATAGGCGGGGCACTTTCCGTCTGTGCCGATGGCTATCTGGAGGTCGCCTCGTTTTACTACCGCCGGTACATAGAAATCGCACAGGTCGGGCACGTCGACGACGTTGCAGATGACTTTGGCGTTCTGGCAGTCTTTGTAGATTTGTTCGTTTAGCGATCTGTCGTCGGTTGCTGCGATTGCAAGGACGGCGTTTTTAATGTGCTCTGGTTTGTAGGTTCCTTTTATGACTTCGATGTCGAGACCCTTGCAGATATTGTCGAAATCGCTTGCGAAGTTTTTGGAGACTAAGGTTACTTTTGCCCCGGCATCGCAGAGGGCGCGTATCTTTCTTGCTCCGACCGAGCCTGCGCCGATCACGGTGACGGGTTTTCCAGTCAGGTCGAGATTTATAGGATATTTTGACATGGAATCCTTTATAGCAGAATACGGCAAAAAAGTACATCAAAAACTGGCATTTCTGTTATCAATAAGTTTGATTCGGGATTTGACAGGACTCAAATAGCGAGTATAATGGGTACACGAAATGCTTTTTAGTGTGTTTTTTAAGGGATTGTCAAATGCCTAGTATTTATGATATTAAACCGGGCTTTCAGAAGCTTCTTCGACCAATGACGAATTTTCTTGCCGGCAAGGGGGTTACTCCCAACCAGGTTACTGTTGCCGCTGCGGTGCTTTCGATTATCACAGGTTTTTGCGTTTTCAGGTTTTACTCAAACCCATACGTTTTTTTTCTGCTTCCGGGATTTTTATTTATCCGAATGGCCCTGAATGCTATAGATGGGATGCTGGCCCGTGAGCATGATATGAAGAGTAACTTCGGGGCGTTTCTTAACGAACTTGGGGATGTTGTTTCCGATGCCGCTTTGTATCTGCCGTTTATTATGATCTCGCTGTTAAACCCACTTGTTGTTATCGGCGTTGTGATTCTTTCGTGCATCTGTGAGATGGCAGGGGTTGTCGCGGTTCAGATCGGAGCATCGCGGCGTTATGACGGGCCGATGGGCAAGAGCGACCGGGCATTTGTTTTTGGAACGTTCGGGTTTTTGCTTGGAGTCGGAGTGCCGCCGGGACCATGGTGTAATATTGTGTTCTATGTTATTATAGCGGCACTTATTCTGACGATATCGAACAGGGTCCGAAAAGCTTTGGAGGAAGTTAAATGATCGACTTTTTGCGTACAAATTTGAACCTTGTAATCGCGATTGGCGGCGTTTTCCTTTTGCTTATCATAGCGACGGTAACGTGTGCTGTATTAAAAAAACGCAAGCCTGAAAATGACTATACCGAGCTTTTCTTGAGGATCAGGACCTGGTGGATAATAGTGATTATCTTTGCGTTTTGCCTGTTGTCCTGTATAGAGATGTTCCTTGTGTTTATGATCTTTGCAAGTTTTCTTGCGATGAAGGAATATTTTTCGCTTATCCCTACCAGACGCGTTGACAGGCGTGTTTTGTTATGGGCGTACCTGGCGATCCCGATTCAATACTGGTGGATATACCAGGATTGGTTCGGAATGTTTATAATTTTCATTCCGGTCTATATGTTCCTGTTGATAGGGCTTAGGCTTGTGATTGTCGGACAGACGGAAGGTTTTCTGCGTTCGGCTGGGACTATACACTGGGGGCTGATGATGGCGGTTTTCAGCCTTAGTCACATCGCATGTCTTTATCTTGTCCCTTTGGATGAGGGTTCCGGAATCAGTTGGAAAACGCTTGTGTTCTATTTGATGTTTCTGACACAGATTAATGACGTAGCCCAATATGTATGGGGGAAAAGTTTTGGAAAGATCAAAGTAATACCGCATATAAGTCCTAATAAAACTGTTGCCGGTCTTGCAGGGGGTGTTGTTAGCACGATCATTCTTGCATCTGTACTAGGGCCGTACTTTACGCCGCTCAATTTATACAGTTCAATGTTTGCAGGACTGATCATCGGTCTTGGCGGTTTTTTTGGTGACGTGACGGTATCGGCATTGAAACGTGATCTACAGATCAAGGACTCGGGCGCATTTTTGCCCGGTCACGGAGGGATACTCGACCGTCTTGACAGTCTTACATTCACCGCACCGTTATTTTTACATTTCTTAAGATATATATACACTTAGAAGTAATCTATGAACTCAATACTGAGATATATCTGGTTTGAAATATTTGTCAAAGCTGTCGTGCTTGTGGTACTTGGCTTGAATATTCGCAATCGCTGCAGACTGCGCAGGCACAAACAGATAATCCTCGTTGCAAATCACAACAGCCATCTCGATACGTTGGTTTTGATGAGTTTATTTCCGTACAAAGAAATGAATAATATTCGGCCTGTAGCGGCGATGGACTATTTTTTGAAAAATCAGGTCAGACGCTGGTTTGCCGAGAAAATAGTTCGAATCGTTCCGCTATCTAGGGATTTGCGATCCGTTCGGGTCGATCCGCTGAAAAGCTGTTCAGACGCTCTCAAGGAAGGGTACAGTCTGATCCTTTATCCGGAAGGAACAAGGGGGAATCCGGAAAAGCTCGAGGAATTTAAGACTGGCATTTCTCACCTCCTAAAGAGGTTTCCGGATATTCCGGTTGTTCCGGTCTTTATGCACGGGCTTGGCAAAGCTCTGCCTAAAGGGGATTGTTTGCTTGTTCCATTCTATTGCGACATATTTGTCGGTGAGCCATTCTTTTGGCAGGGCAGCAGGGCAGAGTTTATGGAGACACTTAACAGAAGCATGAACTCTCTTGCAAAGCAGGGGGATTTTAAGGCATGGAATTAATAGCCTTTAACCATTTGCAGTTAGCCTTTAATCGTTAGCTTTTATGGTTTGGCGATTTTTTTGTTTGAAATGCTTTTAAAGGGGTATATATTTTTTGTCGATTAAATTTGCTGTTGAGTAAATTGCTGGGAGATTTTATGGCTGGGGGTCTATATGAGTGCCGAGAGCAGTAGTGAATTTGATTACGATCTGCCTGGGAATAATTTAGTCGGAATTGAACTTGACGGTAGTAATATACACGATCATCTGTTTAACGGTAAGGTTCGTTTCGGCGAATGGATGGTTAGCAATGGATATATAAAAAGCTCAGATCTTGATAATGCATTACTCGAGAAGAACTCGGAAGGTGAGCAACTTGGTCAGGTTTTGCAGCGGCTTGGGATTTTAAGCGAAGTTGAGATTGTCAGGCTTTTAAGCGAATATCTCTCTATCGAATACGTATCGCTTAATGATATTTCCAAGATAGACATGAAAGTGGCCAGGGGGATTCCTGAAAGTATTTCAAGGCGGTTTAACGTTCTGGGTATGGGTATTTCGGAGGGGCGAGTTCTTTTGGCGATGGCCGATCCGCTGGATATTGTAGCTCTTGACACTGTGGCAATGAAATTGAAGTGTGATGTCAAGGCGACTATCTGTTTGTCGAGCGAACTGGCTAAGGCAAGAGAGAGCGTTTATCACGGTTCGTATATCGAAGAAGAGCATATTCGCAATCTTGTCGAAACCGAGACAGATAAGAACGCCAAACTTATGGAGCTTTACGGGGATAATGTAATCGAAGGGATTACAGGCGAAGAAGGCGGCGGCGCGGTCGATGCCGATGAGGCGCCGGTGATACGGTTTGTCAACCTTTTGCTCAGCCAGGCGGTTAAGAGCGGGGCGAGTGATATTCATATCGAACCGCAGGAAAAAACGATGAATATCCGGATGCGAATTGACGGTGTTCTATGCGATATGGTTCCGCCGCCAAAGAGTATGCACTCGGCTGTAATTACTCGTATCAAGATAATATCCCAAATGAATATCGCCGAGCGAAGGCTGCCGCAGGACGGCAGGTTCAGGATCAAGGCGGCGCGGAGGGATATTGATGTTCGGGTTTCCGTAGTTCCGGTGATCTACGGCGAAAAGGTCGTTATGCGAATACTCGATAAGGCGGCTGTTAATCACGATATCGACGCTATAGGGTTTGGCGGCGATCTGCTTGAAAAGTTCAAGCTTATTCTTGAGCAGCCCCACGGTATAATTATTGTTACCGGGCCTACGGGCAGCGGAAAGAGCACTACTTTATATTCTGCGCTGACTTATCTGCGTGATCCCCATAAAAATATTACTACTGTCGAAGACCCTGTGGAGTATCGGCTTGGCGAGATAAACCAGATTCAGGTAAAGAGCGAGATCGAGCTTGATTTCGCGGCGTGTCTTCGTGCGATATTGCGTCAGGATCCGGATATTATTCTTATAGGAGAAATTCGTGATAAGGAAACCGTCGAGATAGCGATCAAGGCTTCGCTTACGGGGCACCTGGTTTTGAGCACGTTCCATACCAACGATGCGCCTAGTGCGTTAACACGTTTGGCTTATATGGGGGTTGATCGTTACCTGCTCGCCTCTTCTATCAACCTGGTTGTCGCTCAACGATTAATCAAGCGTATCTGTGAGCATTGCAAGGAGCCTGTCGAACTTGATGAGGGAGTTTTAAGCCGCCTTGGGATTGATCCCAAAGACGCCCAGGAGATGCGGTTTTACCGGGGTAAAGGCTGCAATATCTGTAACGATACGGGGTATAAAGGGCGTTTGCCGATATTTGAATTTCTGGTTATGAGCCCGCAGATACGCCAGGGGGTTGTCGATGGGTTTGACGAGTCGAGGATCAGAGAGATTAGCAGAAAGGCAGGTTACGACAGTTTGCTTGCCTGCGGGGCGAGGAAAGTTATCGAAGGAGTTACAACCGCCGAGGAAGTGCTCAGGACTACATTTTCAGAGGAAATAGCTTAGCGCTTCGCTTTAATTATGAATTACTAATTACGAAGTTGGGATTTTTTATGAAGACATTTTCTTATGTTGCTCGTGATATTTCCGGGCAGTCGCAAAACGGTTACAGTAAGGCGTTAAATAAAAACGATGTGATGGTCTGGCTGCGTGATCAGGGTTTGATACCAGTAGATGTTAGGGTGTACGATTTGTCGAATCAGTCGGCTAAGAAAGTGTTTAGCCGCAAGCGAGTAAAGTCCATCGAAATTTCATCCTTTTGCTGGCAGCTTCATGCGATGATCGACGGAGGGGTATCGATAACATCGGCGATGGAGACGATTGCCGAAGACTGTGATAATCCGTATTTTCAGTGTCTTATCAATCAGGTCAGTGAGAGTATTGAGCAAGGAGAAACTTTTAGTTCGAGTGTGGCGAAATTTCCGAAGGTATTTAATAAAATGTTTTGCTCAATGGTTATGGCCGGTGAAAGCGGCGGTTCGCTTCCTAATGCGATGAAAAGTCTCGCAGAGTTCTTTGACAGTAAAGACAAACTCGCAAGGAAAATCAAAAGTGCGATGGCCTATCCGGCCTTTGTTATCGGATTCATTATTATTCTGATGGTCTTTATTATGACCTTTATAATTCCGCGCTTTCAAACTTTGTTTGCTGACATTGGCGGTGAACTGCCGGCTATTACGCGATGGTTTATGGCATTCTACGGATTTGTTTCGGGCAATATTGTGTATATTCTGATTTTGATGATCGGTGCTATTGTGGGGTGCGTATTTTATTGCAACAGTAAGCTTGGCAGGGGTGTTTACAGCAGGTTTGTTCTTAAGGTTCCTCTTATAGGCAAGATAATATCGCAGGGTTTTATAGTGATGTTCTGCCGGACATTTTCGACGCTTTTGTCGGCCGGTGTTTCGGTGCTGGACGCGCTGGAGTTACTTTCGACGATGAGTAATAATACAGTGATAAGTTCTGCGATTACCATGGCTCGAAGTCAGATCGTAGAGGGTTCAGGCATTTCTCTTGGAATGTCTACGTCGAAGTTTTTTCCGAAATTACTTGTCAAGATGGTGCAGGTCGGCGAGGAAAGCGGTTCGCTTTCAAATATTCTGGATCGAACCAGCATTTATTATGAGAGAAAAGTAGAAACAACGATCGCGACGATAATGTCAGTGCTCGAACCGATCCTTATCGTATCGGTAGGGATGATCGTACTTGTAATAGTCCTTGCGTTGTACCTTCCGATTTTCTCGCTTTCTGATATTAAGCAATAAGTGTTAAGCTTTATGTGGTAGTTGTATGTTTTGCAGTTGAATGTTTTTGAAATTATCTAAAAACTTGTAATGTTGGTTTGTTTATGAGTCGAAGTTGTAAAGTACTCCCCGTTGTCAAGACCAAAAAAGTTTTTTTATAAGGTGGCTCGTTGTGCTTCCGTTTTAACCTTTAATATCTGATGCAACCGAGAAAAAATACTCTTTTTTTCGGTGGAGGATTTTACTTTTTTTC
>JAIPFN010000207.1 GCA_021736615.1 Phycisphaerae bacterium
CGCGGGGGCTTAAGCCAGGCCAGGCTCAGCGAGATGATGCTGGTTAACCGTGCCAATGTCACTTCGCTTGTCGTCCGTATGGAAAAGGCCGGTTTTGTAATTCGCATCGCTGCCGAAGGCGACAGGAGAAGTAATATTATCAAAATGACCGCAAAAGGTAAGAATTTGCTGAAAAAAGTGGAACCTCTTTACGCCAAAGAGGTCCAAAGGATCATGTCGCCGCTAAATGACGGCGAACAGAAGAAATTAGTCAATATGCTTGAAAGGGTAAGAGAGAATATTAAAGATTCTTGAAAGTGTCCCTGAAAAGGACGGTGGAAAATGCGGAAAAAATTTAAAAATACAATCAGGGAGTTGATGAATAAGGGGCCGGTTTTAGCTATGGCCTCCATATTGCTAAGTGTTAGCCAGTTAACGGCGATGATCTTTTCCCCGCCGCCGGCAAGTTATCTCGACGGTCCCGGAATTATCAAGATCGATGTGGAAAATGGTGATGCTATCTGCGGCCGTTACCTGCAAAATCCCGACGCCGAGTTTACTATACTTTATAATCACGGCAACAACGAGGATATCGGCATGAACCTCCACTGGTTACAGCGTTTCCGCGAGAGGGGCTTTTCCGTGCTTACTTATGACTATCGCGGATTCGGACTAAGTGAGGGTAAGTCGACCGAGAAAAATACCTACAGCGATGCCCAGGCCGCGTATGATTATCTTGTCAAAGTAAAGAATATTCCCCCGTCCAGAATAATCGTTATGGGCAGGTCACTCGGCGGCGGTGTCGCTGTTGAACTGGCAAGCACGAACCCCGTTGCAGGTCTTATTATGCAAAGCACCTTTATTTCTATCAATCGTGTCGTTGCCGGCGGACAGGCCGTCCCGTTCGATAAATACAAGAGTATTTCCAGGATCGATAACGTAAATTGCCCGATACTGGTCATCCACGGGACAGCCGATTCGCTGGTGAAATTCTGGCACGGCGAAAAACTCTACGAAGCCGCCCAACAACCTAAGGCGTATCTCTGGGTTGAAGGCGCAGACCACGAAGACGACATCGCCGCCATTGCCGGTGAAAAATACTGGCAGGCTATAGAAAGCTTTACTGATAAGATAAATAACGGACGGGTAGCCAGAAATTAAAATATTCAATGCAGCGAAGGGATACAAATGCGGACAGATACTTTCAATAGGATATTCATCGGAGAACTGAGCTATAAAAGACTCGCCAAATCAATCGCCTTCATTTATCTTTCCTGCTCAGTAGTCGGCTGTACATTTTCCGACCGCATGATTTTTATCCCGCCAGATCCGAGCTATTCTTTCGAGCCCAAAATGGTCATGATAGAAACCCCCTCCGGCGAAAAGATATGTGCATACTATTTCTTCAATCCAAATGCTGAGTTCACACTTCTATACAGCCACGGCAACGCAGAAGACATCGGCCAGAACCGTTTCGTCTTCGAGCGTTTTGTCGAAAAGGGCTTTTCCGTCCTTGCTTATGACTATCGCGGCTATGGGCTAAGCGAGGGTAGGCCCTCGGAGAAAAACGCCTACGAAGACATTGCCGCCGCATACGCCTATCTAACCGAAGTTGCTGGTATACCTGCAAGCAAGATCATTCCATACGGCAGGTCAGTAGGCGGAGCGATGGCAGTCGATATTGCTGTCAAAAAACCTGTCGGTGGTGTTATACTCCAGAACGCTTTCACATCAGCATACCGTGTCGTTACACATATTCCGATCTTGCCGTTTGACAAATTTAATAATCTCAAAAAAATCGATAAGATCGATTGCCCGGTCCTGATAATGCACGGTTCCATGGACACAATAGTAAAGCCATGGCACAGCAGGGCACTTTTAAAGGCCGCCAAAGAGCCAAAGTTATACCTGATGGTAGAAGGCATCGGTCACAATGACGACATGGCAACGGCGGCATGGGATCAATACTGGCAAGCTATAGAGGAGCTTACAGAAATGATAAGCAAAAACCGGTTAGCCAGTAAATAAGGTGCTGGAGTTTAAGCTAGTAGTGCCATATCTGTATATACCCAGGGAAGCATTGTGTAGGCATAGTAAAGACATGTTTCTATAAAATTACCATTTTTTGATTTTGTTTCTTGACTAGTTATGCTTTTGGTGTATACTGTATTATGTAAGTAATACAGTATACAGGACTGCTTTAGGAAAGGAGACTGTTATGGCTAAGATGCGATGGTATTCGATCAGGTGGAAATTGCTGCTTTTCGTCCCGCTGCTGCTTATCATGGCGACCGGGTACGCCGCATGGAGAGTTCACCTTGTTACACGCCCCTTACCTATGGGCACCGGTCCTGCCGGTCCTGCGATCAGCACCGAGGCTTTCGAGCAAAAATGGAGCGATCAAAAATTCGTAATGATCGGAATCGGCGACAGCATTACTCGCGGTCTGGGTGCTTCCAGAAAGCATAGCCATTTTCAACTTCTGGTGCAAAACGATGACGTCCAGTATCCTGATATGAAAGGGTGCGACCTGTCTAGTGTTTTGCCCCAATTGCAGTCAAAGAACTGGGCTCGCGATTTCACCGTTTCCCAGCAGCACATTGACGATCAATTGCCGCTGGTAGAGGTCTACCCAAACGACGTCCATGGAATCGTCCTTATGACTTCCGGCGGTAACGACCTGATACACGATTACGGTCGAAGTAAGCCCGTCGACGGGGCAATGTACGGATGCAGCTATAAGCAGGCGATCAACTGGACGGAAAATATCAAGCAGCGGGTTACAACGCTTGTCGAAGGTGTAATGAAGAAATTCCCCGGCGGCTGCGATATTTTCCTGGCCAATATTTTTGACCCCACCGACGACGTAAGCGACCCGCAAGCTAAGGGTCTGCCGAGATGGCGCGGGGCTTCAAAGATTGCTCGTTTGACTAATCAGAAGATCGCCGAGATTTGCAACGAGTACGAAAACGTTCATCTGGTCGATATTCATACCGAATTTCTCGGACATGGAATCCACTGCACCGAACGATGGCGAAAATACTACCACAAAGATGACCCCGGCCACTGGTACTACCATAACCTCGAAGACCCCAACCGCCGCGGATATGACGCGATAAGAAGGCTGTATCTAAAAGAGATCGTAAGTGTTTATGCAGGAAAGTGAAAGGAGTATTTTCAGTAGTCAGCATGTAAACGGTAATTACAATCAGAAAGGAGACGATCATGTTTACGCCAAAGGAAATTTGCTGCCGGGTTTGTGGGATTGTTAGCGGTCTTTTACTGGGTTTGCCCAATCTGTTTGGGGTTCTCGCACCTGTCCAGTGCATTGCGTTGCTGCCGGTTCTGGTATGCGTCACCAGGTGGAAGTTCAAACGCGGCGTTCTTATGGCCGCCGGTACTTACATGGCTCTGGCTTATGCCATCCCCCAGATCATCGTTCTTCGTTTGCCGCCGCCGATAGTCATTATTCTCATCCTGGATTTTGTTATTGTAATGACACTCTTTGTCTTTGCCGCAAGCCGTCTGCTGAGCAAACCCACCGTTATCAGATGTTTTGTTTTCGCCGCCTTGGTCGTGATTCTCGACTGGATTAACTTCACCGCGATACCGATGTGGGGCACCGCCCAGTCCGTCGTCCGGCCATGGTCCAGCTATCGTCATTTGATCGCATTCACCGGCGTAACCGGAATGGGCGGGATAGTCTTTCTGCTTACACTGGTTCAGACCGCCGCCGCTAGCATGATAAATGCCCAGCGAATCGAAAAGCCCATGCTTAGGGCCGCAGTCCTTACACTTGCCGTTTTCGCCGTTGTTAACCTGCTAAGCCTTTTGGGAAAACCCGTCAATACCATCAAGGTAGCCGCAGTCGGCTGGAACAAGGCGACCATCGAACAGTACGGCGACCCGCAAAGCCCCGGCGGTTTTGAAAATATCTTTGCCGCACAAGTAAGATCAGCCGCCGCTCAGGGTGCCAAACTCGTTATCTCCCCGGAGATGGGCTTCTATGTTGACAAGTACGACAGATCCGTATGGATCGAAATGGTGACATCCCTTGCTTTGGCCAATAATATCCATCTCGCCGTCGGTTATGTCGATGTTCCAAGGTACAAAAATCGAATGCTGCTAATTGACAATACCGGTAAGATTATCGACGAGTATACAAAGACCTATCTCACCCCGTTCGAGAATTTCAACAAGGGCGACGGTCAGCCGACGATCTTCAATGTTTGCGGCGTAAGGACCGGCGCGATGATCTGCCATGACGACAATTATACCCCCATCTCCCGCAGATACGGCAGGGCGAAAACGGGCCTGGTCGCCGTCCCCACCCTCGACTGGAAACCGGTGCGTTTCGCCCACCTGCAAAACTGCATCCACCGAACGATAGAGTCCAGATACGCCCTCGTCCGGGCCTCCTACGAAGGAATAAGCGCGATAATCTCCCCAAGGGGCAAGATAATCGCCAGCGATGACACCGTAACCGGCGGCCTCGGCATGATAGTCGCAGACGTAGAAGTTTATGAGCAGCGAACGATCTTCAGCATATTCGGCGATTGGTTCGTACTGGTCGCGGCAATATTCGTAACCGGATACATCGTAAAATCCAAATGGTTGACAAAACCCCAAAACGAGGTATTATAACTCGTAGCTTCGGCTTCCAGCCGAAAGTTTTTTGTGAAACGGTTATAATGCCGGCAAGATGCCGGCGGTACGGTGCGATATGATACAGATAAACAAAACAACCGAGATTTCCGAAGACGAACTGACATACGACTTTTCCAGGTCCTCCGGCCCGGGAGGTCAAAATGTCAACAAGGTCAACACGCGCGTAACACTTTACTTCGACGTAAAAAACTCTACATCGCTGACCGATTTTAAGAAAAAAACAATAACCGCAAAACTAAGAACCCGCATAAACAAAGAAGGCGTGCTGAGAGTAATCTCCCAGAAGCACAGAACCCAGGCAGCAAACAAAATGAGCGCAACAAATCGACTTATCGAACTGCTCCAAACCGCACTAACCTTCAATCCCCCAAGAAAAAAAACAAAGCCATCAAAAGGCTCAATAAAAAGACGCCTCGAAAGCAAAAAACAAAGAAGCCAAACAAAACAACTAAGAAAACCGGTTGTTTAAACATTAGTGGTTCTATAATCGTAATATTGTGATAGTTCAAAACCCTGATGATGCTATTCCGCCTATTGCAACTATCAACCATATCGCCACGGGTGCCAGTCCGAGCCAGAATGACACCCAGCACCAGCTGCACGCCGATTTAGATGCCATCCATGCGCCTTCTATGTCGCCGGCCTGGCATTTGCTTTGTGCCGTCGCCGCGTAAACTATCGCGACTATTCCAAAAGGCATACAGCAAAATACAGTTACGAGGATCGCCTGAACCAGGTATGTCGGAACGGTTTCTGTAATATTATAAGAAGACTGCTGCTGCCCTGTGCCTTTGCCGCAACTAGAGCACCTGAATGAGTCGTCATGGTTGAAATGCCCGCAATGTCTGCAATACATAATGGTTCTGCTCCTGATTATTTGGCAAACGCACTGAGTATCAATACGCCTATATATAAAACAAGTGGAATTGAAAATATGATGCCCATCACCAGACCGAAAATTGATCTGCCCATCCCGTGTTTTTCCGGATTTTTCTTTATGTCAATAATTCCCAGTATTCCAAGTATTAAGGCAAAAGGTGCAGGTAATATAATTAGTGAAAACAGCCCGGCGTAACCAGCCAGTATAGCAAATACCGACCTGCCGACAGGCAGCACCATCCGCATTGCAGCCGTGTCCAGCGGGTCTTTGTAGGTGCTCACCGCAGGTGTCGGATTAATCGTCTCCATGCAGTTTACGCATAAAACCGCGTTGTCAATATTCTCTGTTCCGCATTTTGTGCAATACATATAATCTCCAATTATTTGAACATTTGCTGTTATGGTGCAAGTATCGTAAACGGATATACCGGTATATTTCTTACTATGGCGAAAAGTATTATCGCCGCCAGCAGCATCCACAACCATTTTGCCGGTATAAATTTACTCGGCAGGGGCTTTCCTCTTGTTACTTTCGACCACAGGGAAAAATACGCATAGCCCAGGTACGGCAATGACAAAACCATCAGCGGATTAAGCCCCATCGCTGCAACCAAATTGCCGTGCAAAAGCTGATGCAAGCCTCGAAGCGTTCCGCATCCGGCGCAGTAAAGCCCTGTAAGCGATTTGAAAGGGCAAGGCGGAAACAAATCTGATTCGCCGGGAGTTGCAAAATAAAGAATTACCGCAACAGCCAATATAGTCGCCGAGGTACCGGCGAGCAGCAATCGCAACCAGAAAATATTCGGCCGATCTCTAAAAATCATGAAAGTCTTCAAACTGTTATTGAGTTTGAATGCTTCCAGCGGCACCAAAAGCAATGCCCAATGCTATCATAGCAAAGTAAGCGATAATTACTACAAGGCCGATACCGAAGGATATCCAGCAGAACAGTTTGGCCTTCTTAGAAGAATCCATTGCTCCAGCGATGTCGCCTCCGGCGATTTTACCGTTGACCTGCGCGGCGAATACTATAGCTGCAATGCCAAGCGGGAGGCAGCAGAATAGCGTTACAAGAATCGACTGCACGAGGTAGTTTGGGATGTTTTGCTGAGGCTGAACCGGTGGTGCTTGAGTGCCTGTTTCGTTCATTTTTTCTCCTTTTGTCACATAGACTGATAAATGTTAGGTGTTAAAACTAATTAAAAAATTCGGTTATGTCAAGCAGTTTTCTTTGTAATTTATCTGGATTTCTTGCTTTGGCCGACATATTCTGTTATAAGAGGTGCTCATAAAATTCAATTTTTCGTTATTTGAGGTTTTTTATATTATGGAAGTATCAGAACTTAAGGCAGCTATCGCCGAACTTGAGGCCCGGGTCGAAAATATCCGGGAGTGGCTTTGACTTACCCGCCAAGATCGCTTTAAAAGAGCAATTAGAACAAAAAATGTCTCAACCGGGTTTCTGGGACGACCCCGAAGGCGCAAAGGAGGTAACCTCCGGCATTAGCGCTGTAAAATCCGTCATCGACCCAGCCGAGGAGGCACGCGTCGCGATTGCCGACATCGCCGAGCTCTTTGAGCTTGCAGCCGATGAAGAGGACGCCGAAACCCTCGAATCTATCGAAGCCGACCTCGAAGACCTTACCAAAAAGTGCGACCAGATCGAAGTCGCCGGTATGCTCGACGGCCCCGACGATATGCGGTCCTGTTTCTTCAGCATCCACGCCGGCGCAGGCGGAACCGAAAGCTGCGACTGGGCGAGCATGCTTCTGCGAATGTACACCCGCTACTTCGAGCGAAACAAGTACAAATTTGCCGAATACGACATAACCCCCGGCGAAGAAGTCGGTATCCGATCTATCACCCTGAAGGTAAGCGGCCCGTTCGCCTTCGGCAAGCTCAGCTGCGAAACCGGCGTCCACCGCCTCGTCAGGATCAGCCCCTTTGACGCCCAGAGCCGCCGCCACACCAGTTTCGCCGCCGTAGACGTCATCCCAGAATTCGAAGACATCAAGGATATCGACATTGAAGACGACGAAATGCGGATCGACTTCTACCGCGCAAGCGGAGCAGGCGGCCAGCACGTAAACAAGACCAGCTCAGCGGTCCGCATAACCCACTTGCCTACAAATATTGTAGTCCAGTGCCAGAACGACCGCAGCCAGCACAAAAACAAAGCCGAAGCAATGAAAATGCTAAAGGCCCGTCTCTACATGCTCGAACAGCAAAAACGCGACGCAGAACTGGCCAAACTATACAGCAACAAGGGCGAGATAGCCTGGGGCAACCAGATACGAAGCTATGTTATGCAGCCATACCAGATGGTAAAGGACCACCGAACCGACCACCAGACCGGTAATGTAGACGCAGTAATGGACGGCGACATAGAAAGCTTCATAGAAAGTTACCTGAAGTACAAAAGCGGCAAGAAGAATAAATAGCAATTTCTCTGGATTGAGAAAATAAATCTGCCGATAAACGTAGCGGGGGCTTCTAGCCCGCAGCTGTTTTGCGGTGATAGCTAGATTGAACGAATTATAACTATGCCGGCTGGAAGCCTACGGTACGGTACTAATGTTATTTAGTAAACTTAACATAATAAAGGGATTTTAGAATGGCCAGAAAGATTATCAGCACAACAGTAAAAACAAAAGCGGCAGCCCCGGTTTCCGTTAAATCGGACATCCTGGCTATCGGCGTATTCTCAGACGAAGGCAAACCCGGAAAACTCGCCGGCGAGATCAACAAGAATCTTAAAGGAGCAGTCAAAAAGCTCCTCGCCCTCGGCGACTTCAAAGCCAAATGCGGATCAACCGCAGTCATATACACAGACGGCAAGATCGCACCAGCCCGCGTTTTGCTCGTTGGCCTCGGCGATCGCAAAGAACTCACCGCTGACTGCATCCGGAAAGCATCATCGATCGCCGCCAACAAAGCCGTAAGTCTAAAGGCCGCCAACATTACAGTAGCCCTCAATCAGCAGCTCCCGGCAAAAATATCTGACGAAACCATCGGCCAGGCCATAACCGAAGGCCTCTACTTCGGCAGCTACCGTTACGATGAGTTCGTATCAAAAAGCAAGGACAACAGGCTCGATTCACTCAAATGCACCATCGTTGATGAAGCTCCCGAAAAGATCAAGGCAATGGGTAAAGGCGTAAAGGCCGGCACCATCATCGGCAAGGCCCAGACCTATGCACGTACGATAGCAAATCGCCCGGGCAACATAATCAACCCGCCCGCACTAGCCGCCGAAGCCCGCAAGGTCGCAAAAGCCGACCCCTCGCTTTCCTGCAAAATATTCGACGAAAAGGCACTAATCCAGATGCAAGCCGGCGGAATACTCGCAGTCGGCGCAGGCTCTGCATCTCAGCCGAGAATGATCGTCCTGAAGTACACCCCAAAGGGCGCAGCCGCCAGAGCAAAGAAACCAATCGCTCTCGTTGGTAAAGCTATAACTTTCGATTCAGGCGGAATCAGCATCAAACCGTCGGCAGGCATGGAAGAGATGAAGTTTGACAAATCCGGCGGCATCGCCGTACTCGGAGCCATGAAAGCCATAGCCGCACTGAAACCGGCACAAACGGTTTACGGTATTATCCCATCGGCAGAAAACATGCCGGACGGCACCGCCTCTCGCCCAGGCGACATCATCACCACGATGAGCGGAAAAACCGTCGAGATCAAAAACACCGACGCAGAAGGCAGACTCATCCTCTGCGACGCGATTCATTACGCCACAAAACAAAAGTGCGAGGCCATCGTCGACATCGCAACGCTGACAGGTGCATGCGTCGTAGCACTGGGCAAATACATGGCCGGCCTGATGGGCAACAATGACCAGCTTATCGAACAGCTCAAAGACGCCGCCAAATCAAGCGGCGAAAAAGTATGGCACCTGCCATGCACAGACGAATACTCCGACGACCTCAAGAGCGGTATCGCAGACATCTGCAACATAGGTAATAGCCGCTGGGGCGGAGCGATAACGGCAGGCGCATTCCTCAAGTCCTTCGTAGGTGAAACCAACTGGGCACACATCGACATGGCCGGTATGGACATGTTCGCCGGAAAAGAACACGGCAGCGAAGGCGCCCCGGGCTTCGGAGTAAGACTACTGACAGAATTCGCAATAAACTACAAATAGCAATCAGCAATTAGTGATAGTATTCGGAAGGCACTTTCAAGTCGCAGGCTTGAAGGTGCCTTTCTTTTTATACCGACAAACTATGCTTGGAGATTCCATCTGAAAAGAAAGTATAGATTTGTAAGTGGCAGACATTGTGAAACTAAAGTCTGGTAAGAGAATTATCGCAATTGTTTGGTTGTGTGTTTAGCTAATATTGCACCGACATCAGAGAATTTGACAGGCAGATGCATAGTTCCGGTGAACAAGCCGGTTTCCAAAAGTTGCAAGCAAAACCCAACCAAAAACCCACATCCAAATTTTTTATTTTTAATCTGTCGTTTTGATTTTTGCTTTTTAATCTTTTATTTAATAATCCGTGTCAATCCGTGAAATCCGTGGTTAAAAAAGCAATAGCAGCAAGACTAACAATTCCTATCTGATCTTAAGCGTAGCAAGTGCTATCGTCGCAAATCCCACCGCCAGCAGCCAGAACCTTACCACTACCTGCGGTTCGCTCCACCCGGCCAGGTGGAAGTGGTGGTGTATCGGAGCGCACCTGAATATTCTTTTGCCTCCGGAGTATTTGAAATACCCTACCTGCAAAATCACGCTCAACAGTTCCATCACGAAAACGCCGCCGATCAGCAGCAGCAAAATTTCGTGCCGCGTAACGATCGCTCCGAACCCCATCGCCGCCCCTAAAGGCAAAGACCCGACATCTCCCATAAACACCTGTGCCGGATGGCAGTTAAACCATAGAAAACCAAGTATCGCCCCCATCACAGACGCATAAAAGATGCAAAGCTCGCTTGATTGGGGAATATACGGCAAGAGCAGATAGCTCGCCCACGTAATCGAACTCGTCGGCGACATCTTTTCCGATGCCACATAACACAATATCACCAGCACCGCCGCGACGATC
>JAIPFN010000208.1 GCA_021736615.1 Phycisphaerae bacterium
GGTCGAGCAGATCGGACCTATGAAATACCGGCTAGACGGAAACCTGTCAATACACGACTGGGCCAACGTATTCGGGATAGACCCGGACGAGAGCAGGATGTCGACCATCGGAGGGCTTACTACCGCCCTGCTTGGCAAGATACCGAAACCAGGCGATAAGACTGTCATCAAAAACTTAACGCTGACCGTAGAGAATGTTAAAAAGCGAAGGATCGAAACAATCGTTCTTTCTTTGGAACCTTTAAGCGAACAGGAGGATCAATAACACAATGCTCCTGACGCTGCAAATCATCGCTGTTTTTATACTGATCGCACTGGGCGGATTCTTCTCCGGTTCGGAAACGGGGGTGTACCGGCTTAGCAGATTTCGGCTAAGACTGGGCAGCGAACAGGGCAAGAAACTTTATCAGATGCTCAGCAAAATTATGGCCGACTCCCAGGGGCTGGTGTTCGCGATATTGATCGGAAACAACCTGGTAAACTATCTGGCAACGAGTACCGTTACTATGATAATTCTAAATACCAGGATTCATGAGCAGGCGGCCTTTTATGCGACTCTGATAATGACGCCGGTTCTGTTTACATTTTCCGAGGTGATCCCGAAAAACATTTTCTATTACCGCTCCGATACGCTTATGCCGAGGATCGTGCCGGCGCTCTGGATGTTCAACAAGTTATTTACGGTTACCGGGACAGTTTGGCTCCTAAAGCTCATATCCTCTTTCTTTACCAGTTTGTTCGGAGCCGCCGCGGATGCATCGACTGCAATCTCGGCAAGCAGAGCCGGGCAGATCAAACAGATCATCCACGAAACACGCGAGGAAGGCATTCTAAGCAACTTACAGAACGATATAATTAACCGCCTGCTGAAAATGCCAAATATAAATATCGCACAGGTAATGACGCCAATCTCCAAGACAGAGATGATCAACCTGCACTCGGACAGAGGGGCCGTGCTTAAAATACTTGGCCGTTCCGTATTTACTCATCTTCCGGTTTATGAATCCTCCAAATCGAATATCATCGGATTTATACGAATTTATGACGTCCTCGCCGACGACAGTGAGTTCAAGGATCTTCGCAACTTTGTAATGCCGCTGGAAACTTTTAGCGCTACAACGCCGGTCATCGAAGCAATGAACATCATGCGAAAAGAAAACCTCAAGATAGTCCTGGTAGGCGGTGAGGCGAACGCAAATCAAAAAAAGCCCCAACGGGCATTAGGCATAGTAACGATGAAGGACCTGGTCGAAGAATTGACGGGGGAACTGGCACAGTGGTAGAATCAAACTGACCTTTCGGCCAGTTTGGAATTACGAATTACGAATTGAAGATTCGGCCTGCGGCCGAGGCTATTTCATTAAAAGATCGCTTTTACTATGTCGTTTATCGCGGTTCTTACGTATGACCCGCCGCCTTCGGTTAATATGCTGAAGATGTAATCTCCGTCGTCGGTTTTTACATATCCGGAGAATGCTCTTACGCCGCTTATGTAGCCGGTCTTTGCGAATACTTTGCCTTTGTATTTCGGTTCATTGAAATATTTGGCGGCCGTTCCTTCGACGCCGCCGACGGCTAGCGAGTCGATATAAAGCCTGCTATTGTCGCTGTGGTACATGCGGGTAAGAACCCTTGCGATAGCATCTGCGGTGAGGCGATTTTTTCTGCTTAGACCGCAGCCGTCGTCAAAACAATACTGATCGTCTTTGATTCCCAGACGATTAAGATACCGCCCTGTCAGGACAAAGCCGTGCTTCCATTCTCCGTTGATCTTGCCGCTTGTGTGTTCGGCCGATAGGGTTTTGACCAGAGATTCGGCTGCTAAATTGAAACTGTCTTTGTTGCAGCGGGCAAGGACGTCTGTTAGCGGGGTGCTGTAGACTTTTAATATCTCAATACCGGGGTCATTCTTTACGTACTTTTCCTTGACACTGCCGGTGACTTTGATCCCTCCGGCATTTAAACGCTCGGAAAGAACGGTGCCGAAAAACATCGCCGGGTTTTCTATGGCGACTTCTACACCTTCGGCGATTCTACATTTGCCCTTGAGGATAAGTTTGTTTGGTATGCTGTTGCGATACGCTCCGATGCCGCTGTTGCCCTTGGATATACCCCTGATCTGGTTTACGATCTTAACGTATTTCGTCGAAGGATACATGCTGACTCTAGCGGTTGAACCGGAACGGTTGACTTTGATCGTCACGCAGTTCTGGTTGAAGTTCAGGCCGCTTACTTCGCACGAATAGGGGCGATTGAGTTCGTCAAGCGGCCAGCTTGGGTGGACACACCTGTTATCGAAAAACGTGCTGTCAACAACTACACCGTCAACGGATTGAATTCCTTTAGCTTTGAGAATCTTTATGATGTCGTCGAATAACCAGTTTTGCTTTCTGTCGTATTTCGCATCGTTTATTTCGTCGCAAAACAGCGGGTCGCCGCCGCCGATGACGACAAGCGTATTGCCAAGCATCGCAAGAGTGGTCTTGAACTGGTAATCGGCGCCAAGAAACTCCAGGGCAGCGGCTGAAGTAACGATTTTCATATTCGAGGCAGGCATCAACAGTTTGTTTGGGTTTCTCTTGTAAACGATCTCACCGCTTTCGGCTTTGATGATCTCGATACCAAACTCAACGCTCTCGAGGCTCTTTTGTAAAACGACAGAATCAACGCGGCTTGAAATGCTCGCCGAAGCCGTCTGGCCAACAAAAACACAACAAAGCAACAACACAAATATTCTTTTTTGCAAATTTATAATCATAATTGCTCTTTTAACATAAATCAGCCGAGTTTTCAAGAACCGGTACTACATTTCTGCTTGATTAAACAAAATGTCTATTTATAATCAACGCTCTTAGTTGCATTTTTATTCGTCAATGAGGCTTGGAGTTACTTTTTTTGCATAAATTCAATATGAGGATATTATGAAAATAGCGTATTTTGATTGTTTTGCAGGTGCGGGCGGAGATATGATCTCTGCTTGTCTGCTTGATGCTGGCTGCGAGAGGCAATTTCTGATCGAACAGTTGGCAACTCTCGGCATTGAAGACCTCAAGATCGAAATTGAACCTGCAATGAGGTCTGGAATCGCGTGCTTATCTTTTAAACCCGTCGCACCGGATAAGCAGCGTCATAGAAATCTTAGCGATATTGCGAAGATGATCAGCGAAAGCGGCATCAGCGACAAGGCAAAACGCGACGCGATAGAGATTTTCAACACGCTCGCCAATGCCGAAGGCAAAATACACGGGAAAGACCGCAACGAGATCCATTTCCACGAGGTCGGGGCAGTCGATTCTATCGTCGATGTCGTCAGTGCGTGTGTTGCGATAGACGCGATGAAAATCGATAAAGTAATCTGCTCGCAGCTGTTTGTCGGGGCGGGAACTATCAATATCGCACACGGAAAAATGCCTGCGCCGGCACCGGCGACGGTGGAAATTCTAAGAATAGCCGGCGCACCCATCCAGGGCGGTCCGGTTGTGGCAGAAGTGCTTACCCCGACTGCGGCGGCGATCCTGACACACTTTGCCGACGATTACGCTCCATTTCCACAAATGACCATCGAGGCTGTCGGATATGGAGCCGGAACCATGAAATTTGACGAGGTGGCAAATATTTTGAGGGTGGTTATCGGACAGTCAGCAGAAATATTTGACACCGAAGCAGACTCGGTATGTCTTATCGAGGCAAATGTCGACGACAGCAGCGCAGAAGTGATCGGATATGTCACAGAAAAACTCCTAAGTGCCGGTGCACTAGATGTTTATACGACTGCAATACAGATGAAAAAAAACCGGCCAGCGGTAAAAATATCTGTCATAACAAGCCATAACAAAGTTGCGGAAATCGAAAAGATACTCTTCGACGAGCAAATCACTTTGGGAATCAGGAGGCAATTACTCCAAAGAAAAACACTTAGAAGGCAGACTGTGTCCGTAGAGACTAAATTTGGCAAAATAAATATCAAGGCAGGAATAAGAGATGCCGAGATAATATCAGCAAAGCCTGAGTTTTCGGACTGCGAAAAGGCGGCAAAACTTCATGATGTGCCGCTAAAAATCATCCAGAAAACCGCGATGGAGGCTTTTGCGGCCAGAAAAGACCAAGATGCTGGCGAAGTTTAAGCTCTTTTATGTGTTATATTTATAAAAATTTTGCTTTTTCCGGTTTTTATCATCGGTTCTATTGACATAAGGCGGCGGCATTGATATAATCCCGTCATAGCTGGGCCAAAGAATCAGGAGTCCGGAAAATGATCTCGAATATAGCGGCTTTTTGCCGTGGCATGCTTCCGGAATATCAGTGGATGATTATTCCGGAAGTTTTTTTTTGCTCCAGTGCACCTTTTAAGGGCGGCTGAAATGCTTTTACTTCATTTGTGAGTCTGGGTCTGCTCTTGAAAGCAGACCTCAAAAATGAAGTTTTTTTTATAAACATCATAAAATCTTAAGTCTTGTAAGCACAGTGAGTTATGGAAAACACAGCTAAAAACACAGACAAAACCATCTCGACTGCGACAGTTCGCAGCAATCGCCCTCTCGGCCCATGCTTTTATCGCCTCAGCCTTGATCTCGACGAAGCCGGTTCCATGGCATTTTCGGGCATTAATCCGGGTCGATTCGTCGAACTTCGCCTCTCGGAACTGGCGATTCCGCCTTCTAGGGCCATACCGGAGAAACTTACCGATACTGCTCAGCGAAAGATCATTCTTTCCAGGCCGTTTAGCCTTTGCGATGTCAAAAAGGGAGATGGAAAAGTCACCATCGACATACTTTTCAGGGTTCTTGGTGCCGGGACTGTCAGGATGACGACTCTGAAACGCGGTGACCCGCTGACGATCATCGGCCCGCTTGGCAACGGCTTTAAGATCGACGAAACTAAAACCAATGCCCTTCTTGTAGCCGGCGGTCTTGGCGCTCCGCCGCTGCAGCACCTGGCAAACTATATTAAGGTGAATTTCCCGAATATGCGTGTTGTCGCTTTTGCCGGTGCACAATCTTACAGCGAACTTCCCTTTACCGTTCTGATCGACAATGAAGAAGGGCTGTTTCTCGAAGAATTTTCCAGGATGCGTGTCGAGTCGCATATCGCGACAGACGACGGTTCGGCTGGGTTTAAAGGCTTTGTTACGCAGCGACTGGCCCAGTGGATCGAAGAACATGAGCCTAATACGTCAGGCAGCATAATTTACAGCTGCGGGCCGGAACCGATGCTTGCAAGCGTTGCGAAACTGGCCGCCGAGCATGACATTGACTGCCAGGTGTCCATGGAAAGCATGATGGCTTGCGGGATCGGGCTTTGTCAGAGCTGCGTGGTTAAGGCGAATACGCCGGACGATGAAACTTCGTACAAGCTCTGCTGCCAGGATGGGCCGGTATTTGACAGTAAGGATATTGACTTTGGATAACAAACCAGATATTAGCGTTGATTTTGCCGGACTTAAGCTGGCAAACCCTGTAATGACGGCTTCGGGCACCTGCGGGTATGCAGATGAACTGTCGAGCTTTTTTGATGTGTCATTACTAGGCGGATTTATAACCAAAAGCATCACACTTGAGCCGCGGCTTGGAAATCCTCCTCCGCGAATCGTTGAGACGAATGCGGGTATGCTTAACGCTATCGGCCTTGCGAATCTCGGCGTAGAACGGTTTATCGCAGAAAAGCTGCCGATCATCGAAAAAATGGCAACAAAAGTATTTGTCAACCTCGCCGGCAGGGAGATCGACGACTATGTAGCGGTTACTGAACGGCTTGCCGGACGCGATGGGATTAGCGGATTTGAGCTTAACATCAGTTGTCCGAACGTCAAAAAAGGCGGGATAACGATCGGAACCGACCCTGCACAGGTTGAAAAAATCACCAGAAAAGTCAAAAAAGCGGCAGGAAATAAGCCATTAATGGTGAAACTTACGCCGACAGTAACCGATATTTCCGTCACTGCCAAAGCGGCCGTCGATGGCGGAGCCGACGCTCTTAGCCTGATCAACACGTTTACGGCAATGGTTATCGACATCGAAACGCGCAAACCGGTGCTGGCCAACAGAACCGGCGGGATTTCCGGCCCGGCGATCAAACCGATTGCCGTTTACCTGGTAAACAAGGTCTATAACGAGGTGGCGAAACCGGCTGGGATACCAATACTTGGGCTGGGCGGAATAATGACTGCGTCCGATGCCGTGGAATTTATTATCGCAGGCGCTACCGCTGTCGCTATAGGAACAGCGACCTTCCCGGACCCTATGGCCGCGATGAATATTATCATGGGAATCGAGAAATACTGCCTGAGAAAAGATATTTCGGAAATTAAAGATTTAGTAGGTTCCTTGCAGTAAGAACGCTGATATGTTACTATATATGATGAACGTGATAATTGATTAGCCGGACGCAATATGGATGTACTGAAACTTTTATTTGAATATTTCCCTACCGCGGTTTATACCGGTAAGGCACTCGTCTTTATCAGCGAGGACTGGCGTGTTGAGCTTACTGAGCACAAAAATGCTGATTTTTCGCAACTTACGAGCCATCTTCCGCTCATACGGGTGAAAATATTCAAAAAAGCATTAAACGGAGAGTTCGTTACGGGCCATTATGAGGATTTTCAACTGGATTCGCTTAGCGAACTGGCCGGGCAGCTCGAAAAGTACATACAATTTGCAATCGGGACAAATATTCGAGAAAACGCCTAGTCTATGGATGATTTTTTTCTAAATGAAACTGAACAAGGTGTCGAAATACGCGTTAAAGTGGTACCCGGATCGAGCAAAACCCAGATAGCGGGTACTTTGGGCGAAATGCTGAAAATAAAGGTCGCCGCTCCGCCTGAAAAGGGAAAGGCCAACCAGTCTCTTATCGCATTTATGGCAAAATTGCTGGGATTGAAAAAAAATGACATCGAAATAATTTCCGGCAAAACGAACCCTGTTAAAGTCCTGAGGATATCAGGAACCGATCCAGTGGTGGTGAAATCTTTGTTGATCGGAGAAACAACATGAAAAAACGTATTGTAACATTATTGATCGCCGTAATGCTGCTGCCGTGTGTAAGCCAGGCATACTACGAACTTGCCAATGTGCGTAAACGCGGACTGCACCAAAACTCTATTGAATCTGTCCTTCGTCTAAAGGACGACCAGATCGACATCGCCACGGCCGCACTGCTGCTGTCGCGTGACTGGGGCACGAATAAGAGTCTGCAAATGTATCGCCGCAAGATCGACCAGATGGCACAGGTAATACTCGGTCGACTCAACGAGGGGAACATCCCAATCGATCAACACGCAATCCCCGTCATCAACGACTACCTGTTCAAAGATCTTGGATTTAAATCGGTCGAAACGGCAGATGATCCGGAGGATCTTTTCCTGCATACCGTGATCGACAAAAAACGCGGGTACTGTTTGAGCCTTTCGATACTGTACCTTTCTATCGCCGAGCGTATCGGTCTGCCGATTTACGGAGTTGTAGTTCCGGGACATTTTTTTGTCAGGTATGACGACGGTGAGCACCGCTTCAATATCGAGACGACCAGTATGGGACGTACCGCCAAGGACGATCACTACATCAAAAAGTTCAACTGCCCTATCGATGAAAAAAGCATCTACCTGAAAAACCTTACCACCGCCCAGTCGCTTGGTTGCTTCTTTAACAATCTTGGAAACAGCTACAGCATCGTCAACGAAATAGACTATGCACTGATCGAGTTGGAAAGAGCGGTCATGATCACTCCGGACCTTGCAGAGGCCCGCACGAACCTTGGCAATATCTACCTGGCTAAAGGTTTCACCGACGCGGCTATTGAGCAGTACAAATACGCCCTGTACATTTTGCCGAACGACTTTAAGGCCCGCAACAACCTGGCAAACGCATATAACCGCCAGGGGCTTACAGAGGCGGCTATCAAAGAATACCTGGCCGTAATAAAGCTGAAACCGGACTTCGCCGATGCGCACAGAAATATCGCTACGGCCTATATCAACTCTGGCAGTTACAGCAAGGCGATCAGTTCCCTGGAAAAAGCCGCCGATCTCGATCCAGGCGACAGCAGGACCTTCCACCTGCTCGGTGACACATACACACGGAAGAAGGACCTTAGCAAAGCGATCACAAATTACAAAAAATCACTGGCGATCAACGCTTCGTCGCCAGAGGCGAGTACCAATCTCGCTTTCGCATACCTGGGCACCGACAAACCAAAAGATGCGGCAACAATGTTCCAGTATGCCATCAGACTCGACCCGCTGTACACGAACGCTTATTTCGGCCTGGCAAACTCGTATAAAAAGCTCGGCTTGCAGGACGAAGAGATCGAAGCTTATCATAATCTCATCGAGATCGACCCAAAACAAATCGCGGCTCTTCAAAATCTCGGCAATGCATACGTTGAGAAAAAGAACTATGAAAAGGCAATCGAATTTTATTCGCTCGCACTACAGTTGGATCCGGCCAACGCCGACATCCACCACAACCTGGCGGTCGCTTATCTTAACCTGCAACTCTATACAGAAAGTGCCGCAGAATATTCGCTGGCAATCGAGATTAACCCTGCAAACGCGTCGGCTCACAACGGTTTAGCTATCTGCAACTATATGCTCAAAGACTTCGAAGCATCGAAAAAACATGCACAAATAGCCAAAAAACTCGGCTTTGATGTTGACAAAAAACTTCTCAAATAATTACTAATTCTATCTAAAGAGAACGAAAATGAAAACGAAAAGCCTCTTAATAAAGATCTTATATGTAACCCTTGCCCTAATCGTAGTCGTACCGATTCTGATAACCGTATTCGGCGGCAGGGCCTTAAAAGCCGGAATTGAAACAGCCGCGTCGAAAACTCTTAAAGTTGACGTCACTGTCGAAGACGTTTCGCTTTCGATACTGAAAGGTTCGGTGGAACTGGAAAAACTTATCATCCCAAACCTCAAAGGGTATGAAAACCCTAACCTGCTCGAAGCCGGTAAAGCAAAGATCGACGTGGGTTTAAAGTCACTGATGAGCGACACGGTCGAGATCGACGATATGATCTTCAATGACATCACAGTTGTCATAGAGCAAAAGGGACTTACAAATAACCTGAAAGAGATTCTGAAATCTTTACCGAAAGCAGATAAAGAAAAAAAAGACGAAGAAAAATCAGAAAAAAGTCTCCTGATCAAAAACCTCGAGTTGAACAATATCACAGTCAAGATCAAACTGCTCCCAATTCCGGGAAAGGCCGATACTATCCCCCTAAAGCTTGCCCCGATCAAAATGACCGACCTGGGAAGCGATGATAAGATGTCAGTCGCAACACTTACAGCAAAAATCCTGGGGGCTATCGCGATGGGAGTCGCAGAACAGGGAGTCGGCATTATCCCCGACGAGATCATAGGGCCTATCAAAGGCGTTTTAGGAACCGGCTCAGAAGTAATCATCGAGGGCGGCAAAGAAGTCTTTAAGGGAGCCGGCGAAGTTCTAAAGATCGGCACAGATGCCGGAAAAGATATCTCTGATGGGATCAAGGGTCTCTTTAAAAAGAAAGACTAGCTTACAAACTGGCCAATTGGCCAGTTTGTAATTACGAATTACAAATTACGAATTGAGGATTCGGCCTATCGGCTGATGCAGCTTTCAATAATAATTCTATATGAAAAACGATACCATTGAGTTTGCCGAAGACATTACCCCACCGCCCTGCTGCGAAGAAGGAAAACGCGGAGTGATCGTCAATCCCGGTGCACTGGGCGACTGCATACTCATTCTGCCGCTTGCCGAATACATGATAAAGACCCTCGGCCTGTCATCGGTCGACATCATCGGCAAAACCGACTACGTAGATTTTTGTCCCGGACGGACCTGCATACGAAATGTCCGCGCGATCGATTCGATACAGTTCCATCGCTTTTTTGTCGACGAGAAGGATTTTTCTTTTGAAGAACAAGACCCGCTGATTTCGACTTTTGCCGGTTACGAATGGATCGTAAGCTTTCTGGGTGAGGCCGAGACCGACTTCGAGAAAAACCTTATCTTTACGATCTACTCAACTCAGTCAGCCGAGATTTCCATCCTGCCGATCTTCGCTCCTGACGGCAGCGAATGCCACATCGCCGATTTCTATATCAAAAAATTCATACAGAAAAACGAATTTGAACCAGTCGAATACAAATTCAACCACGAGGGAACTTTGATAACCCCGGTAAACACGGACGTTCAATGGGGGAGGCAACTTCTTGCGTCGGTTGGGATAAACCCGGACTCGAAAACAGTTATCATCCAGCCCGGCAGCGGCGGCAAGCATAAATGCTGGCACCTGGATAACTATTGCAAGATCGCCGCTGATCTTAAAGATAACGGCTATCAAGTGCTGTTTCTGCTTGGCCCTGCCGAACAGGAAAGATTCACCGATTCACAGAAACAAAAACTAAATAACACCAGCAAAATGATCTTTTCGCTGAATATCAAACAGGTCATGCAGCTACTGTCGGCGTCGGCGGGGTATATCGGTAACGACAGCGGCGTAACCCACCTGGCAGGCGCTACCGGAAC
>JAIPFN010000209.1 GCA_021736615.1 Phycisphaerae bacterium
ATTCCGGGATTAGTTTTTTGATCGCGGCTGCTATCTTGCTGTGGTTTTGTGTTTGAGCTGTTTCTATGAGTACCTCAATGCCATTATGTAGTGATTCCCGGTCCTTGGGGATATTTTTCCATATACCGATTTTTGGATGGCGTGTCGGCTGCATGTCTTCGCCTTCGATAGAAAGTTCCTCAAAGAGTTTTTCGCCCGGCCTCATACCTGTAAACTTTATCTCGATATCCTCATCAGGTCTGAATCCACTAAGCGTGATCAGTTCCCTGGCAAGGTGAACTATCTTGACCGATTCACCCATATCAAGCACAAATATCTCGCCGCCGGTACCCATTGTCGCGGCCTGTAAGACCAATTTGCTAGCCTCCGGAATCGTCATGAAGTACCGCTCCATTTCCGGATGGGTTACAGTAACCGGTCCGCCTTCGGCGATCTGCTTTTTAAATATCGGAACGACCGAACCGTTAGAGCCGAGCACGTTACCAAAACGAACTGTTACGAAATGTGTTTTCGTTGTGCGGTTGGCGTCCTGGACATACATTTCAGCCACTCGTTTTGACGACCCCATCAGGCTTGTCGGGTTAACGGCCTTGTCCGTGCTGATCATAACAAAATGACCCACGTCATTATCAGCCGAGGCATCCGCTAAATTCCTTGTGCCCACAACATTATTCTTAATAGCCTCGCCGGGATTGGTCTCCATAAGCGGAACGTGCTTATGCGCAGCTGCATGGATCACCACCTCAGGCTTATATTTTGCAAAAACCTCATTAACTCGAAATCGATCGCTTATATTACAGATAATCGCCTGCATCTGAACGTCGGGATGGTTCTTTCTCAACTCGCGGTCTATAAAAAACAGTGGGTTTTCGGTAAGCTCAACAAGCAGCAGCATTTTCGGCCCAAACTGACAGACCTGCCTACACATCTCCGAACCGATAGAGCCTCCGGCTCCTGTAACGAGGACTACCTTGTTATTTATAAACTTCTCTATTTCATTTAGCTCTAATTCAATCTCATCGCGGCCAAGCAGGTCATTGATGTCAACATCACGAATCTGCGAAACCTTAAGTTTGCCGGATGCAATATCCGTTATGGAAGGAACAATTCTAAAACGTTTTTTGGTACCCTGGCAAACCTGAACAACATGTCTGATCTTCTGCGGGCTCGCTCCACGCATAGCGATCGCTATCTCTTCAATGTTATGCTTTTCGCAAATTTTGGGCAACTGCTCAACCGTACCGAGAACGCTTACGCCATGGATACTCAAACCTTGCTTTGCAGGATCATCGTCAATAAAACCGACAACTTCGTAGGGACTGTCTTTCGTACGCATCATCTCACGCAACAAGCCCTCACCGGCATCACCTGCACCAATTATAAGGAATTTTTTAAGCCCTGTATTCGTCTCGGACATATACTCTTCATAGTAAAGCCTTACGATCATTCGTAAACCGCCAAGTACCATGATCGTAGTGAATAAATCCAGTATCAATACGCCGTCGGCGATGGCTGGAATGTTTTTTATGCCTCTGCGAATAAAATCAAAGCTGAGTATACCTGACCAAAGACATACTACTATTAAAGTGCTCGCCAACGATGCTTTTGCAATTGATATAAGGTCGGATATTCCAACATAACGCCACCAGCCGCGAAACTGCTTGAACAATCCGAATACAACAAGCTTAGCCGGAAGAGAGAGCAAAAGTAGAAATGGAAAATCGTAAAACAACCAACTCTTCTCAAGCCGCATGTCCTTGACTATCAGAAAAGATAAAACCAGCGACACCGTAAACGACAAAACATGCAAAACCACAACCAGCAATCTTCTATGCCGTAATAAACCATCAACATCCTTTACGGAAGCCTCCGGGTTCCGCTTAATATCTGATTCGGATGTTGAGATATTAACATGTTCAGCCATTTTCTAATGACTCCATATAACAATAATTTAAGGGACGCTCTAAATAGTAAAAATAAAAGTTCATAAGTCGGAGAAAAAACTAGAACTTTCAACTCCGGTAGACCAGACATGTAACTCGTTTTATAAGAAAGAATTAAATTGCTCGCCGCTTTACCTGCTTAGACTCCGTCCCCGTGGGGTGTCCCGATGCGAGATCGGGATTTTGCTGTGCTTAACCTGCAACAGCCTTACTATTCGTTTTTATAGATAGAGTTTGTCTTGCCTGGGATTCCGGGTATGCTTTTGGTACGCGTGGAATGGATTGGTGTTCGAGATCAGGTTCCAATTCTTTCCAAAAGTCGTCTTTTAGCTGCCAGTTTCCATTTTCAGGCCAAACTAAGCCTTTAAAACTACGCTCATATTTCGGTCTTTTTTGGGGCCGACTGTTGTAAATAATGGTGCCTGCAGGGAGTGTATTGCGACCTTACATGTCGCTATAAGTGCATCGATTCTAACAAACCGTCACAACAAGCCCATCGTTGTTTACGTTAAAATCGAAAAATCTGCTTCTTTCGTTTGGAGGATCGGAATTTAGCATCGACCGGATCTGCACGGCATCTTGAGGCGACTTGCAGACCATAAACATAAACCCGCCGCCGCCGGCACCCAAAAGCTTGGCCCCATAAACATGCGGTTCTATGCGTGCAAACAGCTTTTCGACCTCATCATTGGTCGAGTTCGGGTCAAGCTGCTTATTCAGCTGCCAGGCGCAGTCGACCAGCCGACCAAAGGCCGGCATATCCTTACGCGAAAGCGTCTCGGCAACGCGAGCGGTAAGGCCCTTGATCTTAGTCAAAGTTGCCATGCACCCGCGGTTTCGATTGAGGTAAGAACCGACAACCTGCTCAAGAATATTTTTGGCCAGGCGGGTAATGCCGGTATAATATAGTAAGGTGGAACCGCCATTAGTCGCCGGGTCCATAATATCGGACGGTAAATAATGAATCCGCGGATCGGGGACAAGTCCGGCATCTGCATACACGATCTTGACACCGCCGAGAACGCCGCCGACCTGATCCTGCCAGCCGCCGCCGGTCGTCAGTGCCTGTTCCAACTGAAGCACCTTGTTAAACAGATCGGTAGGTGTAAGCTCGCGGCCCATCGCCCGATAAATAACCGCCACGATAACGGCACCGAGAATACTCGAAGTCCCCAGACCGCTGCCCTTAGGGATCGCGGCGAGCGTAGTAATTTCTATTCCGCCGCCAAAGGTCTCGAGCATCTTCTTTAAGGTAATGCCTTTTGGCCAGTCGGCAATCTCGGGCGAAAAACCGGACAAAGCAAGTGCCGCCTTAACAAGCCCATATTTACTGGTCGGCTCGCTATAGTCGAGCAGTTCGTTAATATCGGTTATCTTGATCCGCGTGCCGAGGTCAATCGAACCGATCGTAATAACCGGCTCATCGGTCACCCGCAAATATGCCTGTAAGGGCGATTGTCCGTTCAGGTCGATAGCGGTATTGACTACACATCCTCCGTATTCCAGTGAGTATGGCGGAGTATCCGTCCAGCCGCCGCCGGTGTCGAACCTGACAGGGCTGCGTCCCCATACTATCTCATCGCTTCTAAGTTTGCTGACCGGAGGGTTCACTTTTTCACTGCCGCTAAAGATGATCGATTTGCCTAAGACATCGAATGCCAGGCTTCGTGCTTTTGCGGCCCAGTCACTAACTGTCATACCGGAATTGACATGCAGGCCCAGAGAATCGAGCCAGTCATTTTCGGCATCGCTTAGATTTTTGCTTAGACCCTCCAGTGCAGCCGACATTGTGACGGACGTGTCTTGGTTGACATTTTCAAGCACCGCACCAAGCGTATGTATGATACGCGGAAAAACCAGTTTGCCCAGGCCGCTGCCGTTATCATAATTCCATTTCGCTTCGGAAATAAGAGCGGCGATCCAGGCGGTTCTGTCGGCGGGGACGCTCAAGACATCGGTCAGTATGCACGTAAGTTCGTCTGCGGAAAATTCGCTGGCTGTTCGGAAAATATTTCGCAGGAAGTTTTTTATCTGCTCGGCGCGGATCGCCAGGCGTTTCTTAAAGAACAGTTGCGGATCGGTCAGTCGGGCTATCTCGGCAACGCTGAAACGCCGGGCCTGTTTCCAGCTTTTGATCTGCTCGCTCGTGGCACTTGCCGGGTCATACATCCAGAGCCAGTCCGAATATTTGTCAGCCGACGATACCGCCGGGAAAACCCGCGCATCCCAAAGCGACCTCTTATCTATTTCAATGGAACTGTCCCAGACATCTTCGGCGGTTGCACCGACAGTATCGAGCCATTCCATAACTGGTCTGCCGCAGAACGTCGCCTTTTGCTTAAGCGTATCTTTGAAAGTGTCACCCACTCCATAACATCGCACAAACCATGTTTCGCCGCCTTCGGGCAAGTTGCCCGCGATAACATCAAGGCAGCTGCCTGCGGCAAGATCCAGGGGCTTATCGATGTCGACGCCAATGACGACATTTTCGCCGGCAAGCGTAACTGGCGAACCGATACGGCAACCCTCAACCCACGACCAGGAACCTGTAAGCTGTCCGTCGGCGTGAATGTCGTTATTTATATCCAGGCAGGAATTCAGCTTCGATGCCCCCCTGTCCTGCTGGATCAGTGCCGTCCCGCTGCGAATGATATTTGCAGTCGTTCCAAAATCGATAAAGTCGCAATGACGCAGCAGCTCAAGATTAAAATCGATGTCGCCGAGTCCCTGCAAAAGCCTGCCAAGCAAAACATCGTCCCACGTCGACCCGCTTGACCGCGACATCTTAATATGATGCGACGAGGTCACCTCGCTGCCCATCCCGCAGCATATTTCACGGTAGAAGTCCAGCCCGCGATCCATAACAGCCTGGCCCATCTCGCCGGAAAGTTCCAGCTTGCCGCCGTTACCTGCGCTAAGTCCGAATATCTCCAGCAAACGAACAGCCGTATCGGCATCGAAATTCATAACGCCGATGTCGAGTATTGACTGACCGTAATGGTCGGTTGCGCCCATGGCCTTCTGCTGGGAGGGAGTTGGTTTCTGCAAAAACTTTTTAACGCGGCCATTGCTGTCGACGCCGCAAAATACGCCATGATTGGCGGCTTGCGCCGGCGGTGCATAACAGCCAAGACCTGTAAGTCCGCACTTGTCGAATTTCACACGCCCCGGATCGAACCGAAGCATAACGTCACCGGAGGTTATTACCACCTGCCCGTTACCGGCAGGCGGTTCAGGAAGCGCAAGGTAGGTTGGAAGCTGACGGTCGAAGAGTGTCATCGGAAGGCAGCTGTCCGATTCGCCGGGAACCGGAACGAATATTTTGCCGCAGGGACCGTAAGCAGGCAGACGCTTGGAATCGCCGCCGGCATGGATTATCAGTATTCGCTGATCGCTAAGCACCTGCCGTAAGCTGCTCGTATCAGCGGCGCCATCGTCCATCTCCTGCCGCAATACCTCCATAAGACAAAACAGCGTACTACCGCCGGAGCCTACGCGTCTGCCGCCCGGATCGGCAACGACCAGCACATTGGCAACATCGCCAAGAAGACCGAGCCGGGCCCGCAAATCAAGCTGAGCCTGATACCCCGCCGCCTGCTCATCGTTAGAGGCAGTTATGATCAGATAGTTCCACATTTTTCCAGTTCCAGGTTAATTGAGTGAAAGAATAAGTGCGTTTAAAAGTTATGAATATGAAATCGAATTCTACAGAATATCCTTTTTAAATTTGCTAAAAGTATTTCCGATCTCATCCATCAATGTTTGCATTCTATCGGCTCTTAGATCGAGAACGTAAGCATTTCTATACAAATGCCGAAATGTCAGGTAAGGTATCAGCATATCCAAAGTCCTGTTAGAAATAAATTCATGCTGAACGGCCTGCTGAAGTATCTGCTGGTGCCACTGATCACCCTGCGGAATCGGCTTGCCACATGCTAAAAAAGTTTGCTTTAGTATATTTTCGATACCATTGTAAAAACTCTGCAATATCCCTCCGACACCGGACAGTTCCAGATCGTTAAGCTCCGAGAGAGGGCTGCCTGGCAACTGTTCAATGGAACGGGCCATCTGCTCAAGTTCAGCTTCTATTTTCTTGCGATAGTCAGCCATAAAGCACAATACCTTCTTCCAGGATAATATCGGTAAATTTGGATGGCACGGAAAGATCAACAATATCGACCGGTTTGGTAAGAGCCATCATAAGCTCGCCGCAATACCGATAGTAATCCTTTGAAGCGACTCCATCAATAGCAAGATCTATATCATTGGCTTGTCGATGCGGATCCAGAGATGATCCGAACAAAACAACTTTCCGCGCATTATACTTACTGGAAAGTTGCTTAATAGTTTCAATGTCATTTTGCGATACCATAGCATTGACTCCTATTGTAAAACTTTACGACCGAATGCGACAAAGCACACTCTACGGTAGATACTACGCCTTAACGATTTTTTTTCGGCCCTTCTTGACGTCTGCTGTTGCGTTTCTGGTATCTACCACCAGCTGCGAATTTTCGACGATCCATTTATAATCATAATCACTGTGATCGGTAGCTATCAGAACCGCGTCGTAAGTCTTCAGCATTTTTGCGGTAAGGTTTACGCTCTTCATCTGCAAGTCGTAATCACGCTGTTTATGCGTCTGCGGAATATACGGATCATTGTAGTCAACCTTGGCGCCCTTTTCTTTCAGCAGTTCGATAAGCTCCAGCGACGGCGATTCGCGCACGTCATCAATGTCCTTTTTGTAAGCAAGACCGAGGACGAGGATCTTTGAACCCTTGACGCTTTTCTTTTTGTCGTTGAGAGCGTCCATCATTCTACTGACTACATAGTTTGGCATGTCGGTGTTAATTTCACCGGCTAACTCAATAAAGCGAGTTGGCATTCCGTACTGGCGAGCTTTCCATGTAAGATAGAACGGATCGATCGGGATGCAATGTCCGCCGAGACCGGGGCCGGGGTAGAATGCTTTAAAGCCGAACGGTTTCGTGCTAGCCGCCCGGATGACTTCCCATACGTCAATACCCATTTTGTCGAACAATTGTTTCAACTCGTTGACCATCGCGATATTTACGCAGCGGTAAGTGTTCTCGATGATCTTAGCGGCCTCGGCGATCTCGCAGGAGTCGACCGGCACTAGCGTATCGATAGCACAGCTGTAAACGTCGAGGGCCATGTCGAGACTTGCTTTGTCCAAACCGCCGACAACTTTCGGTATGGTCGAAGTGCGAAATTCCTTGTTGCCCGGATCCTCACGCTCCGGCGAGTACGCCATGTAAAAATCCTTGCCCGCCTTAAGGCCCGATGACTCAAGTATCGGCAGCATCAATTCGCGGGTTGTGCCCGGATATGTCGTACTTTCCAGAACGACAAGCTGACCTTTACGCAGATATTTGGCGATTGTCTTGCACGTCTCTTCGACATAGAACATATCCGGCTCGCGGTTTTCGGTAAGCGGCGTCGGCACGCAGATAAGAAGCGTGTCCGGTTTGCTGAGCTGATTCATCTTGTCGGTAGCCCTGAAACGCCCCGTACTTATCATATCGGTAAGCTGAGAGTTCGGTATGTGCTTGATCGGACTTATGCCGCGGTTGACCTTGTTGACCATCGCGGTATTAACATCAAACCCAAGCACCTTAGCCCCGCCAATGCAAAACTCGCGGGCAAGCGGCAGGCCCACATAACCCAGTCCAATAATACCAACATAATGAGATTTTTCTTCTACTGTTTTCTTCGACATAATAATATTCCTCTAAAGATAATTTTCTAACCACTTATCAGGTGGATTTTAAAACATGAACATAAAATTTGAATATCAAATTTAATACAATAAACCAATAAGTTTTTTGTTTATACAACCTCTATTCCAGATGATATTATCTCGTACAGTATACTGCCGGTCGGGCAATCCTGATACTCATCCAGGAAAACGCATTTCGGTTCGATAGCGACATCTATCTGACCGGCAATATGAAACAGCCTTGACGTTAAATCAATGCGATTGAGATGATCTGGCGAGTCAATAACTACAGCAACATCTATATCGCTCGACTCAGTTGCCGAACCTTTGGCGTACGAACCATAGAGCAATACTTTTATCACAGGAAAACTGCGACAAGCCTCTTTATAAAACCGGGAAACCTTTTCCCTGACTACACTTTGCTCTTGAACCATTTAAATAATTCCTTCGTCATATTAAAAAGCTCTTTTGATTTAGCCTGATCAAGCATTGAAGACAATTCCTCAAAAGCTTCGGTATATCTACATTCGATGTAATACGAATTCAATGTTTCCAAAGCGGAACACTGCGCATCGTCGAGTTGCTCGGCTAAGGACAATTTATCAAGGAGCCTCGTGAGATTGTGAGTATAAGGGGGCGCCTGATTTGTATTTTTTACATATATAGCTTTTAGAACCTTTTCAATTGTCTGTTGACACATAAAAGCAACATATATATGACGCCCACGATCCAACATGATCTCAGCAGTATCAAAGTCATATTGCGCCAGGTCCAGCCAGTTTTTAACAATTTTTTCATTCATAGACAACAAAGCCTCTTGAAATGTTTACCCGCCTAACGCCTTTAGCGTTAAGCTAATCGCCAATTGCTGATCGCTATATTTTGTAAAATTCTCTGTACCATTCCACGAATTTCCCAACTCCTTCTTCAATCGACGTATCCGGTTTGTATCCCAGGTCTTCCACCAGGTCTGTCACATCCGCCCAAGTCGCCGGCACATCGCCCGGCTGAAGCGGCAGCATATTCATTGTCGCTTTTTTGCCGATTGCGTTTTCTATCGCCGCGATGAAATCCATAAGCAGCACCGGCGAGCTGTTGCCAATGTTGTAAACTTTGTACGGAGCCTTCGGGCATGACGCATCAGGTTTTGCACCGGACCAATCCGGTCTTCCCTTCGGCGGATTATCTATCACCCGGATAACACCTTCGACAATGTCGTCGACGTACGTAAAGTCGCGTTTCATTTTGCCGTGGTTAAAGACGTCTATCGGTTTGCCTTCAAGTATCGCTTTTGTAAAAAGGAAAAGTGCCATATCCGGCCTGCCCCACGGCCCGTACACCGTAAAGAATCGCAAACCTGTCGTCGGCAGCCCGAACAGGTGACTGTACGTATGGGCCATAAGCTCATTCGACTTCTTACTCGCGGCATAAAGGCTTACCGGATGGTCGATGTTGTCGCTCGTCGAAAACGGCATTGACTCGTTAAGCCCGTATACACTCGAACTGGACGCGTATGCAAGGTGTTCGATATCGTTGTGCCTGCATGCTTCGAGGATATTGACAAACCCGACAATATTTGCATTGACATATGCCTGGGGATTTATCAAACTATATCGAACACCGGCCTGTGCGGCAAGATTGCAAACCTTGTCGAACTTTTCAGCCTTAAACAAAGCGTCGATATTAACAGAATCCTCGAGCTTGAGCTGAATGAACTTATAGTTTGGATATATAATGCTCTGGATCATTCGATTATATTCCAGCTTATACTTTTCAATACCGGCACGCTCAAGTCTACCGTATTTCACATTAACATCATAATAATCATTGATGCTGTCGAGACCCACTACTTCATCCCCGCGAGCGATCAAACGCTCAGCAAGAAAAGAACCAATAAACCCCGCAGTCCCTGTAACCAATATCTTCATTTTAATTTCCTTACTAAATCATCAAATTCAACACACAAGATCATCAGCCGCTACCACCTAAAGAACCACTAATAAACTCGAATGCTCACTAATACATAAAGAACAAAAGTAAACTATTGTTTGTCACTATTGCCATAGCAAGAATCTTCTGACCTAGGTTCATTTTTTTTCTATTTATTAGTGTCAATTAGTGTCCATTCGTAGTTCAAAACGCAACCCTCGGATAAGCTTTCTGACGTATAATCATACTTAACTTTCACAGAATTTTTTATTTAAAATCTTATTATTTATTTTCTCGCTTGCCAAGGCAATACAGGTGCGTTGTTGTACGCTGTATTAAACTGCCCTCAATAACTGCCGGCGAAGCGTAAATACCGTCATCAAGTTTGTTAACCCCAAGGATTTTGGCTGTTCGACCTGCGGCCATAACGGTAGTATCGCCTTTGTCATTATTAAAATACAATCGCCCGTCCGCAAACACCGCCGAGGACCAGTAGGTCCCTGAAACCAGCTGCTGCTGCCATATCCGCTTGCCGGTTTTGACATCCACGCAGGAAACTAAACCTTTGTCTGTGACCATATAGAGCAGGCCGTCTTTTACTATTGGAGAAGAAACACACGGTCCTTTCTCGCACTTCCATATAACATTTGTATCAGTAACATCGCCCTGCCCATCGGCCCGCACAGCCCACAAACACTTATCCGGTTGATCTCCGGCACTTATATAAACCACACCGTCGGCAAAAACAGGCCGCATTACCGTACCGTCAACCTTGTGGATAACTTTCCAGAGTTCACTGCCGGTAAGCGGATCGTATGACATGCAAGCCATTGAGTTACTGCTTATAATCTGATCACGGCCGTCAACTTTGACTATCAA